>JAHEGP010000005.1 GCA_024645065.1 Cellvibrionales bacterium
CATTGCCGGCGAGGCACGCCTAGCGCTCAACCGCTTCCCGATCCGCTGAATACGGCAATATCACCCTGAAAGAGTACTAGTAATATTTGCCCAGGCTGTAGATATCAAACCGGGTCGATTTGCCACTTAACCGGTAGCTTGGCGCGGGCCCTTCGATCACAGGCGCCTGGCGATGCCGTTTTACCACGACACGGTAGCGTGCCTTCGCCAGAGCCAGCTCCAGCAGTTGCGATTCATTGTCGCCCCGAGCGGTCTTGTTGCTACTGTGCAGGAGCCACTGTCGTAGCACCTGCATCTCCTTCTTGACCGCCGACTTGCCCGCACCGGAACCAAACATCGGGTCAAGATAGATCGCCTCATACTCGGGTGCCCGAGACAGGAAATCCTCAGCCCTGATCGGCGCTTGCAACTGCATGCGCTCGGCGATAGCCCGCAGCTCAGATCGTTCAGACATCGCCAGCCGGCGCAGGCCATCCGCCAACAGCGCCGCTACCACTTCAGATTGCTCCAGCAGAGTGACGCGGCAACCGAGTCCGGCCAGCACGAAACTGTCGCCACCAAGCCCGGCGGTAGCATCCAGCACTTCAGGACAGGCCCCCTTGTGCAAGCCAAGTGCCCGGGCAATCAGTTGCCCCTTGCCTCCACCATGCTGTTGCCGCCAGGCCTGTTTGCCAGAGACAAAGTCCACCCTTACCGGTCCGGGAGCGCCATTGCCGGTCTGTTGCAGGCATAAACCGGCCTCGTTAAAGCTCAGCATGAAATCGAATTTGCGGGCAGCCTGGCCGGCGTCACTGCAGTAGGGCAGCCCGAGCCGGGTGGCAAGCGCTTCGGCCCTCGGCCGCAAATATTCGGCCGGCTCGGCGGTCACGGCAATTGTCATAACAGCAACACTCGAGTGGCACCGCCGCCATGGCAGTCTGGGTTCGGAGGCATTGGGGAAGAATACAAGGGAGACAGGGACGGCTCAACAGGCCGGGTCTGCTGACCGTCATTCCCGCTCAGCGAGCGGGGAAACCGTGAGTATTTGCAGTGTCCCGGAGGCGGCCGGAGCGAGGGCCGATCATTTTAAACGCCGGTGGCTCAATTACCACCCTTCACCGAAAGCATCACACTGCGAGCTCCAGCAGTGTGGAATCGTGATGTGGCGCGACGGTCAGGGCTTTTTCCAAGCGGCGTCGATTAGCCATCAAGGCTTCCATGTAGAGGTTATTGCCGCCAAAGTGCGCCTCTGCAAAGCGGTAAGCGGCCGCAAAGTAGCCATCGAGGCGCTGCTCGATAACCGACTCCACAAATCCCGGCGTCTTCACCAGCAGGTCGACCGGCGATTCGTAAACCACCAGTTCACTGCCGTCTGCCGCTTGCTGCCGGGTAATACCACCCATCTCGAATTCCTGGTAAAGGCAGTCGCGGCACTTTTCAAGGTAAGCAACGTCAGCCATCTGGGCGATAACATCGGCGGTACCTACCAAATGGCCAACCAGATGGGCCTGGCTGGATTTGAGTACGATATTTTCCGGTGATATTTCGTAACCCGTGTAGTGCACCATGCGCGCTGCCATGTCGGCTTGGGCACCGAGACCGATAGTGGGTAGATATTCCACCAGGAAGCGCGCGCTGCGACTGACATGGGTGCGCGTATACGCAGCGCCATTACTGTGCCGGGTATCGCCCCTGCGACGAATGTATCCCGCATCGTGAAACAGTGCGACGATCAAGCCAACCAGAGCCAGGCGGTGGCCAATCGAGCCCTGCGGCCCATGGGTTACCTCGTAGCCGTCAATCAGGCGCGCCATTGCCAGGGTGACGTCACGCACGTGACAGGCATCATGATAGGCCGTATCACAGGCATGGAAACCGGGATACTCTCCGCGGTAGAGGCGATCGAAATCCTGAAACGCTCGTTTCAGTTTCGAAAAGGGAAGTTCGGGGAAACGCGACACCAGCAAATCACGCACCGCGCGATAAACTGCGGCAGAGGAAGTAACATCTACGGTGTTGGTGACATCGTGGTCTGGCGATCTACTGGCGATCAGATGCATCCTGGGTAACTCCCTGTTGTGACCGGGCGTGGTTTCATGGCCCGCTTTCAAATTCTCCGGCATGTTGCGAGGAACCGTGCCGGCACTCCATATTCTGCAAGGCGCAGATTGCGAGTATTGTCCTGGCACCGCCCACAAGCCGCGGGGAAGCGCCGGCAACCGCCTGAAATTCCTCATGTCTAAAAGATAGGTGGGTTCCCGCCCCTGAGGTGGGAATCGGATCACAATTCAGCCAATGGCCGGTGCCAATAATTGGCAAGCGCGTCACACAGAGTGAGTGGCCAACAATCACAGCGTCCCGGGCATATACCGCGTCACCATCAGGGGTTACACTGCCCCGCTGGACCCGGCCCCACTCAGGAGGTTTGCCATGGGCGATAACAATTACCGCTTGCTTCCATTGCTGGCCGCGCTGCTGTCGGGAGCCTGTGCCGATTACGAATTCAGCGTCAACGATAAACTGGTCTATACGCCCCTTCCGCTTTTCAGTGACTATGTGTTGCCAGACCGCGGCTTGCAGGACTGCGTCAGCAAAACCATCAGTGATGAGAAAATCACCAGGGCAGAGCTGCTGGAAAGCCTGAATTGCAGTCACGCGGGGATAGAATCTATCGAGGGTCTCGAGCGTTTTACTCAGTTGCAAACCCTGAATCTGGGCCACAACCAGCTGCGTGATGCCAGTACGCTCAATGTTCTGGGCGAACTGCAACGCGTCAACCTCGAGGGTAACCCGGAGCTGAACTGCAGCAGTATCCCTGGCAGCAATAGTTCCGTTGAGCTAAGGCTACCGCAGCATTGCCGTTAGCTCAGGATGGGATGCTGTTTCCAGCCGACTAGCCCTGGCTTGACTCATCCTGCAGGAGGTACATCAGACCAATGCCGTCCGGCTGGCGGTGTATTACCTCCATCGCCAGGGGCTCAACATTGATCATGCCGCCGTGGCGCTTCAACCTCACCTTCAAAACAGTCCCGACCGGGGGCTTGGGCGAAGCGCCGGTGCGCACAAAGATGCCGCCCTCCGAGATGTCCCTGGCACGCCATTCAAATTCGCCCAGCGCGGGGTGATACACCTCGACAAAGGCTTCGAAAGGGCAACGTTCAAACCGACGCTTTTCTATCATTGCTTGACCGAATCTGCTAAAAACCGGGGCGGGACTATACCACAGGCACACCGGAACCAAACCACCCCGCGAGGATTTTAGCCGTTCGAGTCACCTGTTTCCCTGCCCCGGCATGGTTGACAGCATGCTCGTGTTCCAATACAAGTGAGGCTTCGGCGGGCGCTAAAACGACAGGGTCGAGGTGTGCAACACCCGTTTTCTGTTAGCCCACAGATCTTAAACAGTGCTAGCAACAGACGCAGAATCCATGTCGCGCTATCGTTTTCACGCCCATTTTCGCGCCAGGCTTTACACGGTCATCTTCGGCACCGAAACCCCGGCCGGCCAGACCTTCGACATCATCCTGATTTACGCCATCCTGACCAGCGTCGTGCTGGTGATGCTCGACTCCGTGGAAGCACTCTCAGCACTATATGGCTCGGCCTTCTTCCGGCTTGAATGGTTTTTTACCCTCCTGTTCAGCATCGAGTACCTGGTGCGGCTCTATTGCTCGCCCCACCCGCTGCGCTACATGCGCAGCTTTTATGGCATCGTCGACCTGCTCGCAATACTCCCCTCCTACCTCGCTTTTTTTATCACCAACGTCCACTTCCTGCTGGTGATCCGGTTGCTCCGGGTATTGCGGGTGTTTCGCGTTTTCAAACTGTTTCGCTACCTGTCTGAAGCCAATGTGCTGCTGCGCTCGATGCGGATGGCACGGCGCAAGATATTCGTCTTTTTCTTTTCGGTTATAGTGCTGACCTCCATTTTCGGGTCACTGATGTTTATCATCGAGGGACCCCAGAACGGCTTCACCTCGATCCCGATAAGTATCTACTGGGCAATCGTCACCATCACCACGGTCGGCTATGGCGATATTACCCCCCAGTCACCGGTTGGACAGGGAATTGCCGCCCTTGCAATGCTGACCGGTTACGCGATCATTGCCGTGCCCACCGGCATCATTACCGCCGAGCTTTCAAGGGAAATGAGCCGCTCCCGGCAAAAACGAAGCTGCCCCGTCTGCAAGTGCATCGGGCATGACAGCGACGCCAGATATTGCCGCCTTTGTGCCGCCCCGTTAGCCACCCCTGGCTCACAGGACATTCGCTGAACTCCAACACGCATTAGAAGCATTATGACCACACAGAAGAAGCTTAAAAACAACCAGGTAACCCATACTTCACAGGAGGTTACAGCGTTTCTCGACAAAGCCAGGCAACTGCAAACACATTCCAGCAACGGCCGCCTGGTTTTCGCCCTCGACGCCACCGCAAGCAGGCAGCGCACCTGGGATCGAGCCTGCCATCTGCAGGCGCAAATGTTTGAAGTCGCCAGGCAGATCAGCGGTCTGTCTATTCAGTTATGCTATTACCGCGGCCTCGGAGAATTCAGGGCCCTGCCCTGGTCTGACAACGGCACTGCATTACGCCAGAAAATGTTGTCGGTGCAGTGTCTTGGCGGGCGCACCCAGATCGAAAGGCTGCTGCAGCACGTCTTGAATGAGCATCGCCGGTCGCGAGTAAGAGCCGTGGTATTCGTCGGCGATGCCATGGAGGAAGACAGCGCGACTCTTGTCTCGCTCGCTGGCCAACTGGGCATTCACCGCCTACCGGTATTCATGTTCCAGGAAGGCAGCGACCGACTTGCCGGCGGCACCTTTGCCGAAATAGCCAGGCTCAGCGGCGGGGTGCACTGCCAATTCGATGAGAACAGCGAACAACAGCTGCGTGATTTGCTCAATGTGGTGGCTGCGTATGCCAGTGGCGGTAAATCTGCCGTCGAGTCTCTTGAAAAAAGCGCTCTGCAACAACATATACTGAAGAGACTTCCCAGAGATTAACACTGTTGCCTGGCAACGGCCTGCATCGTGCAGATGACGAACGGCATGATGCACACAGCTCAGCCCGATGCGTCCAGCAAGAGACCGCCGCGGCGCACCGCTTGAACCGGGCTTTCACTCTCATCGCTCAGGATATCCTGCATGGCTCGAATTTTACTGCTCATAGCCGTTGCCTTCATTGCCTATGCCGCATGGACACGCTACCGCAAACTGCCTCCCCCCCAGCAGAAGCAATATTTCTGGCAGGTACTGGCTATGGGGGGCGGCGCCTTGTTATTGTTGTTGGTTGTCACCGGCCGCCTGCATTGGATCGGTGCAGCCTTTGCAGCACTGATTCCGTTGGCGCGGCGTCTGTTGCCGCTATCGCTTCCCTTTTTACAACATCACCTCAGGCGCAGGGCAGCACGACCCGCCAGTGCCCAGGGTCCCCGACAATCCGCCGTGGCCACTGCAATTCTCAGCATGACACTGGACCACGATACCGGCGAACTGGATGGCAGCGTTACCAGTGGTCCGCTGGCCGGACAAGGCTTGCAGCAGTTGAGTGATGCACAATTGCTGGAACTGTATGCCTTCTGCTGCCAACACGACTCCGATTCAGCCCGCCTGCTGGAAAACTACCTGGATCAACGACTGGGCGCCAACTGGCGCAATAGTAGTACCGAGACACCCGGTCAGGATTCGGCTTCCGGCCCCCAAGCCATGGGGCGCGAGGAGGCTCTACTGGTGCTGGGCCTGGAGGAAGGCGCCGGAAAGGAAGAAATCGTGCAGGCTCACCGTCGTTTGATCCAGAAGTTACACCCGGATCGTGGCGGCAACGATTACCTGGCATCCCAGATAAACCGCGCCAGGGATATCCTCCTGTCCTGAACGCCTGGACGCCTGCATACACTGATCCAAAGCCGGTGGCACTGCTGCTTTGCCCGGTCGCGTGTTATTCTTGGCGTCTGACAAGGCACGAGATGCGCACATTTTGATCGGCGACTACTATGCCGCATTTAAACTCTCTCCCCAGGAATTCGCAATGACCAAACATATGCCACAATTGCTGTCTGTGATGACCCCATTCCCCTATGCTATCGACGTCGAACAAACCGTCGACGAAGCGCTGGCGATGATGCAGAAGCATGATATCCGCCATCTCCCGGTGATGATCGAGGGCACCATTGAAACCCTTGTTTCTGATCGCGACGTGAAGCGCGCCCAACTCATTGGCCATCGAGGCGCTGCAGATGCCGGCATGCTGGTGGGAGACATTTGCCCGGCCTCGGCCAACTTCGCCGACGTCCACGATCCGCTGGACCAGGTGCTGGAGCTGATGATTGCGCATCGAGTGGATGCCCTTATGGTACTGCGAGATGGCGACCCGGTAGGCATCTTTACCGATACCGACGCCTGCAAAACGCTGATCGCCCTGCTGCGCCAGGTCTACCCGGAGCCGGGCGAGGACGACGTCGCCTGAGCCGCACTATTCCCCGGCCGCAAGCAGGCTTTCGACGATTAAAGCCGCACGGCGCGCCGTCCGCCCTTGCCTAGGAGTCAGTCGGACTTGGGGGTTCGTAGCGAGGCGAGTGGGAAAGCGAGTACATTTTGACGCGATTTTGAGGCGCATAGTGGGGCTATGTAACGAGAAATCGCGTCAAAATGGGCCGGTGTCCCGCCGCCGCAGTAGAATCAGTCTAAGTCCGACAGACTCCTAAACTCCTTGCTTATGCAGGAATCGTTCGCGATTGGCCGCGCTGGCCTTGTCGGTTTTTTTCAGCATCACATAAAGTGCCCCGGCACCACCGTGGTAGGGCTGGGCGCTGTGGTAGGCAAGCACTTCGGGTATATCCCGTAGCCAGTGAGCGACAAAACTTTTGAGCACGCCTGCCCGGGGAGAGCGGTCGCCTTTGCCGTGAAGAACCATCACGGCCCGCAGCTGGCATTCCATGCAGTCCTGCAAAAACGCCCACAGCTCGCTGCGGGCTTGCTCGACCGAGCGGCGATGCAAATCCAGGGTGGCTTCCGGCTCATAGCGTCCGCGACGCAATTTCCCGAATACGCCGTGCTGTACCCCGGGGCGCACAAAACTGATGATGTCGTGGGGACCGAGTTCGGGCGCATACTCGGTTGACAGGAAATTGCCCTGAACCGGCCCTTCTGCTACCGCAGCCCGGCGCCGTTGCTCAAGACCCGACTGCGCCGGCCTATCGGGCGCCAGCATAACTTTGTCGCGCGGTTTCAGCGGGGTCACATCCCCCATTTCATCTGCGAACTGTGTTTCTTTGTCTGACATGCCCGTTCCGCGTTGGTTCGCCCCCATGTGCCGCTTCTTTCGGCAGGGGTGTGCAAATCACTCAACCATCCATGGAATACTGTTCCACAAGCTGTGCGGCCCACCGTGGATTTCAGCCCTGCGCGCTGCCTGAGCGAGGCGTGCGGCAATCCTGTTGTAGACCACCCTGTTGTAGACCACCCTGTTGTAGACCACCCTGTTGTAGACCACCCTGTTGTAGACCACCCTGTCGCAGGCCCCAACTACCCGGCGGGACTCAAGCTCGGTGCCTTTTACGCAGAAGCATAACAAGTTCCCGGGCCATCCGACAATGGCGACTGTCGAAATTTTTTACACTATGCAACTAACGATCGAGCCCCGCAATTACCGGGACATTTGCCATCAATACCTTGGCGACCAGACGGAATCTGCTAAAATGCCCTCTCCCCCTCCCATCACACCTATCCGAAAATCATGTTAAACACCGAATCACTGGCACAACTGCAGCAATTGAAAGCTGATATCAAACAGGAACAGCGACGATTTACCGGTCTGGTAACGTCTTCCCAGGGCACCTTTGGCTTTGTTCGCGCTGATGCAGGCCAGCAACACTTTCTGCCGCCCCAGGAAATGCAGAAAGTGTTTCCCGGCGACAGGATAGAGTTCCAACTCAAAACCGATGATCGCGAGCGCGAATATGCCGCGGTGGAAAAACTGCTGGAGTCACCGCTCAAGGTGTTTTGCGGCAAGTGCATCCAGCACGGCAAGGCCTGGTTCGTTGACATGGACCTGCCAAGGCTCAGCCGCAAGCTGTTTCTGCCGCCGTCCCAGCGCAATGGCATCAAGCCGGGAGACTGGCTGCAGTGCCAGGTATCCCGCCACCCCGTCAAGGACGGCAAGGGACAGGCATCGGTGAGGAAAAATCTCGGCCAGGATAGCGTCGCCGACTTTCCCAGTCGCTACGCCAGCATTAATTTTCAGTTGTCACAGGCGAGCAATGCGATAACAGAAATCAGCGCAAAAATTGCGGAGCAGCTCACGCAGCGCCCTGAGCAAAGAGCGCTGCCGCTGGTCAGTATTGATCCTCCCGGGGCCGGAGACATCGATGATGCACTGAGTGCTGAAAAAACCGACGCCGGCTGGGAAGTAACGATAGCGATTGCCGACCCCGCCAGCGTGATTGATGTAGGTTCCAAAACCGGCATAGCGGCGCTGCAGCGGGCGGCGACCGCCTATCTGCCGCATCGACATTCGCCGATGCTGCCGTGTGAGCTATCCCACGATCAGCTATCGCTGCTGGCCTCACAATCGCGTCTCGCCGTACTCTGCCAGCTGAGCGTCGCATCCAGCGGCGAGGTTACCGCTGCCCGGTTTGCCAACGCCGCCATCAACAGTCGCGCCCAGCTGAGTTACGCGGAGCTGGAGCACTACCTGCAGGAACAGCAGTTTCCGGAAACCCTCGACACCGATATCCAACAAAGCCTGTTGAACCTGGACCAGGCAACCCGGCAAATGCAGCAATGGCGCCGCGAGCATTACCTGTTGGTGGACGATCGCCCCGAGTTTCATATGAACCTCGCCAGTGACGGCCGCATTGAGGGCTTTACGCCCGTCACCAAAGGCGCCGCCAACCGCCTGGTCGAGGAATGCATGGTGGCGACAAACCTGGCCGCCGCCCGGGAATTGCGCGATGCCGGCGGCCTTTACAAAGTGCACGCCGGCTTTCGACCGGAAAAGCTGAAAGACGCCGCCAGCATATTACAGGAGTCCGGTTTCACAGAACTGGAGCAAGCTGAAGACCTGAATTCACTGCAGACCTATCGCAGCGCCATCAGCTGGCTGGGGGCCAGCAAGGAACACCAGCACCACAAGAATATCCTCAGCCGCTTTTTGCAACGCACCGCGCTGTCCAGCCAGCCAGGACCCCACCTGGGCATGGGAGTCGAGGCGTATCTTGGCTTTACCTCACCATTGCGCCGCTACAGCGATCTGTTCAATCACGCCCAGCTGCAACGCAAACTGGCCGGCCAGCCACCCCTGGCCCTGGAATCAGCCACATTGCAACAGCTTGAAGCCTCCCTTGGAGCTTTGCGCTCTGCCAGTTACTGGGCTGAGCAGTGGCTGAAATGCGACTATCTGCAGCGCCAGCCGGCGATCCCCATGACGGGTCGGGTGGTTCAGGCCAACCCTTTTGGCCTGGTCGTGCGACTTGATGACAGTGGCATTGAAGGCATCCTGGAGAAGCGAGCCCTGCCTGGCAAACCCAGGTTCAGCCCGACAAAATTGCGCTTCAGCAGCGAAGACCAGCACTTTGGCCTGGACGACCGGCTGACCGTCGAAATCAGCAGTATCCAACGCGACAAGCGACAGATACTGTTCAAGCTGCCTGAAAAAGCGGGGGACGAGAGCTGAATCTCAAGCACTATCGGAGAAGCTTTCTCCCCCAACGGCGATAACTTTTACCGCGAACAATCACACTTGCCGCCAGTTAAATTGGCATGCAGTTTTGCAACTTTTATTTCTTTGGTCTGGCAATCCCCTGAAATCCGTAAAGTCACTTGCAGCGCCCCCTGGAATCATCCAACGCTCGCTGGCAGTTGTTCGAGATGAAACCGCTCGCAGCGAGGCCGTGCCGAGTTACAGGATGGACTACCCGTCAGCGGACTGTCCCGGCCACCGCGCCCAGCGACGCCGATAGGCTCAGGCACTTGCCGCTAGCCACTGGCGGCTCGCTGACTGCGCAGCCCTTGTACCCTGGCCCTGCGTTCCAGGCGCTTGAGGTGCAGCCGCATATCCATTTTGCAGTGGGCGCACTCTGTGGCTAGTGGCTGGCCGTGCCCACAGCGGGGGCATACCAGTTCGCCCCCGGGCAAGTGCGCAGGTGGCGTGGCGGGGGCCTCCGGGGCGCTGTCGCTTGCTGCCGGCGCTTCGCCGTCGGAGTCCGGCTGCAACAGAATTTCTGCACCCAGTCGCTCCAGCAGCGCCTGATACTTGCCCGCCTCGGCTTGACCAAGACCGCGCTTGAGCGTAATCAGCCGACCGGAAAACAATTGCTCCAAACCGCCGGCGTCCAGCTTGAGTAACTGACCAAGCTTCTGTCGAACCACGTCGACCTGGTGACCGCCGAGCGCCTCACCCCTGAACAGTAGTTTGTAGTGTGTCGGCACCATAGATATCCCGCCCTTCCCAGCCACTCACATGTCGCACTCGTTTAGTACCAGGAGCCTGGGTCGAACCAGCCCCTGGCAGCAAGTGTAGGTCACATCGATACCGCAGCCAGAACGCGGTAGTGAAAACACCAACCAGTGCGCATACCCCGGGGGTGCTTTTTTCTGTGCCATGCTGACTGCGCTGCAACACCTTGACCGACTCACCAGAAGGGAGACAGCAGCCAGATCAAGGCTTTACCGTCGGATGGACAGCGCAGGGGCAGTCCGTTTGACCCGGGCGATATGATCTTGAACAGCAGGTTTTCGAGACTGTTTTAGCGCTGACGCTTGACCCTGTCGAACGCTCGCTGCTTTTCTTGCAGGTCGGCTTCGGCCCGTTCCAGGCGCTCGATCCAGGCGGCATTGGGCCGCGCTCCGCCGGTCGCCGAACCCACCGTGTCGCCCTCGTGGATTTCCCGGGCACGCACCACAGTGCGCTCGGCCTGCTCCAGCTCGGCCCTGGCCTGGTCATAACGCTGTTGCCAGTCATTCTGCTGGGCGCGGCGCCGATTTTCCCGCTCGCGATCAGCCGCTTCCTGTTCACGCATCTGCTGCTCTATGTTGTCGCTCGGCATCACGTTGAGATTATCGTCCCCAACTTCGATCTCGCTGGTGCGGCTGGGGTCGGCAGGCGGCGAATCACTGTAAGTGACATTCCCTTTCTCATCGACACTTTTATAGAGTGTGGTAGCACCAATGCCAAGGCTGATTGAGGCCGCTACCAGAGCTGACAATAGTCGATTCATCGGAGGTAACTCCCTTATGGATTGGTTTGATTATAGGACGAAAAACCTGACAATTGGCCAGTGACATAAGCCGGACTTCACCTGCCCCGGGTTAGAGCTGAGAACCAGGCCGTAAGCCGAGATACTATTCGCACCCAGAGGGAGCCAGCCGAGGCGCGGCAGGATTTATCGCAGCAACGCCTGCCAGGGGATGCTGCACACAAACTATTTGCTCCTGACTCGCTAAACGATATACATTAAACCCTCACAGCGGTGCAGAGGGAGGCCACCATGCGTTGGCAAGGCGGAAGGCGCAGCAGGAATATTGAAGACCGACGTGGCAGCGGGGCCGGTCGAACAGCCACCGGCGGCGGTCTTGGTCTGCTGGTCCTGGTGCTACTGGGCCTGGTTTTTGGATTCAATCCACTCACTTTATTTCAGGATGGCGGCCCTGGCGCGCCCAGTCTGGGTGGGCAATCCGCCCCGCGCCCGCCGGGGGAAGAGCAACTCACCGACTTCGTTGCAGTGGTGCTGGCCGACACCGAAGACACCTGGGGCCAGTTGTTCCAGTCTGCCGGAAAACGCTACCCGCCACCCACACTGGTACTGTTTAGCGGTATGACCCAATCCGCCTGCGGCAATGCGCAGGCTTCTACGGGTCCGTTTTACTGCCCGGCCGACCAGAAACTCTATATCGACCTGCAGTTCTACCAGGAAATGAAAACCCGCTATGGGGCCCCAGGAGACTTCGCCCAGGCTTACGTGATTGCCCACGAGGTGGGGCATCACGTGCAAACCATGCTGGGTATTTCACAACAGGTCGTGCAGGCCCAGCAACGCGTGAGCAAGGTCGATGCCAATCAATTACAGGTGCGAATGGAATTGCAGGCAGACTGTTACGCCGGCATCTGGGCTCACCATGCAAATCGTGCCCGCCATATACTGGAGCAAGGCGACGTGGCCGAGGGGCTCAACGCGGCTGCAGCCATTGGGGATGATCGCATGCAACAGCGCTCCAGGGGCTATGTCGTTCCCGAATCCTTTACCCACGGCAGCTCCCAACAGCGGGTTAATTGGTTCAATCGCGGTTTGCAAACCGGCTCGATGCAGCAGTGTGATACGTTTAATGCCAATCCACTGTAAGCAGTTGAATCGCTGTTTGTCGTGACCTGGGGGAAGCAGCACACCGGTACGCAAGTCACCTGAATGGATAACTCTACTCTCAAGCTGACGCCTGGAGACACAGGTACCAACGGCAAGGTAATGGAACGCTACTCGGCGCAGCATCTGCGCGATAAGCGATTCCAACCCACTGTGCCTTTCTGGCTGGAGTTTACGCTGGAGGGTGTTACAGAGCGCTGGCGGTGTATCGCCGTATTGCGTCATTTTCCCGGCAAGCGCCTGGTATTACAGCTGCAGCACGAAGACTCGATCGTACTGTGTAAACTGTTTTTCGAGGGGCGCGACTATCACCGTGAATTGCGCGGCTGCAGCTACCTTGAGACAGCCGGCATTACCACCCCCGCAGTTCAACGCCACGGTGTCCTGGCCCGGGGCGGCAGCCTTATCCAATACCAGTTTATTGCGGGGCAAAACCTGGAGCAAATCAATATCGAACAGGCGTTGACTCCTGACTCGACGATACTGCAATCCGCGGTGGTAGCCCTGGCAGAGATGCATCGCCACGGCTTGCGCCAAACCGATATTCACCTCGGCAATTTTCTCTATCACCAGGATGCGATCTACGTGGTCGACACGGCCGCCATCCGGCGCAGTCGCGCACCCCTCAACGAGCGGTCCGCGATTACCAGTTTCGCGGATCTGGTAGGGCAGTTCAAACCGGGTCAGTTGGACGATCTTCAACCCCTTATTGCTGCCTACCAGGCGCACAGCCCCCATATCAGCCTGGCGCCGGAGGCGTTGGCTAGCGCCGTCCTGAAAAAGCGCGCATCGCGCTGGCGTCACTATCGCCGCAAACTCACACGGGTTTGCACCGAATTCAATTGCCAGCAAACCTTCAAGCGTTTCAGCGTTTGGCGGCGCGAGCTGGAAAGCCCCCCCCTGCTCAGGGTGTTGCACGACCTCGACCGCAGCCTGGAGCAGGGGAGTTATTTAAAGCAGGGTAATACCGCGACCGTTGCCCGCGCCAAAATCGATGGGCAAGCGCGAGTTATCAAACGTTACAATATCAAGAGCCGACGCCACCTGCTGAGCCGCTGCTGGCGCCCAACCCGGGGTTGGCGATCGTGGCACAACGCCCACTACCTGCTGTTCAATGGTCTGCAAACGCCACAGCCGGTTGCCCTCGTCGAGGAGCGCTGGGGGCCATTACGAGGCCGGGCGTTTTTCCTCTGCGACTACGTCGCCGGGGATTCCCTGAAATCGGTATTGCAGACTGCCGACCCTGAGCAACGGCAAAAACTGGTGAATGACTTTGCCAGCATCGTGAATCGCTATTACCATGCCGGCATCAGCCACGGTGATATGAAAGCCGATAATTTTATCGTCACCCCGACACACATAACGATAATCGACCTCGACCCAATGCAGTACCATCACGGCAAATCTGCGCTGCAAACAGCCCTCAGAAAAGACATACGTCGCTTTCTCGAAAACTTCAGCGGCGTCCAGGGCGAGGCAATTGCCAAAGAGCTGCTCGGGCGACTTCCGCAGGTATTAAGGCCCTGACCCATGCGAATCCTGCTACTAGTACAACAAAAGCAACGCATCATCCTCGACCGATTCTACGACTCCATCGTGCGCCACAGTGACGACTGCGAACTGCGCCAGCTCAGCTCGGAGCAACAGGCCGATCTGCGCAGCTATTTCGCGGATCTGGATACCGCCAGTTACGACCGGATTATTTTGTTTCTGCGCTTTAAGAAGGAGATTCGCCAGCGCCGCTTTATCCGTACCCTGCCCAAGCTCGTCATTCTCGAACATGACGCCTATCAAAATTACGCCCAGGGAAAGTACCATGGTGAGTTTTCCAGGCATTACCGCGCCCTGCCCTGGGCCAGAATCCTCTGTTCCGGGTACGTGCTGGCCGAACGGCTACGTGATGAGGGCTTTGATGCGGTGTTTGTTGGAAAGGGCTACGACCAGCAACTGCTGGCCAACCGACACCAACCAAGGGATATCGAAACGGGTTTTCTCGGCTCGCTGGAAAGCAGGATCTATACGCGCCGAAAGGCATTACTCGAACAGCTCGCAAGCCGGGAGAATCTACTGATTAGGCGTACTCAGTCGGGTGAAGAGTATGCCGAAACACTGAATCGCATTCGCTATTTTGTTAGCGCCGATGTCGGCATGGGCGAATATATGATCAAAAACTTTGAGGCCATGGCATGCGGTTGCGTGGTGCTGGCCTGGAACCAGGGAGAGGTGGAGAATGCCGGCCTGGGCTTGCGCGACATGGAAAATATCGTGCTGTATGAAAGCCTGGAGGAATTGCAGCAAAAACTCCGGCAACTGCGCGCCAGTCCGCAGCTTGCCGACAGCATTGCCGCAGCCGGACAAGCGCTGGTTGAACAGCATTACAGCTGGGAAAAGCTGGGAGCAAGGGTCGTCGAGGTACTGAAACCGCCGCTGCGGCAAAAGATCAGTCGCACCTCCTTCGGGATCAAGCGCCTCACATGGGCACCCCCGAATTAATCCCGTGAACACGCCATCGATCAGCAGCAAACTCCCCGAGGTCGGCACCACGATTTTTACCGAGATGTCGTTGCTGGCACAAACCCACAACGCCATTAACCTGTCCCAGGGCTTTCCTGACTTCAATCCGCCACAGGGCTTGATCGACAGGCTCAGCTACCATATCAACCAGGGACATAACCAGTATGCCCCGATGAGTGGCCTGCCGGCCCTGCGCCAGCAACTGGCCACCAAACTCGACCGCTGGTACCAACGCCAGGTTGACCATGACCAGGAAATCACCGTGGTGCCCGGCGCCACGGCAGCGCTGTTCTGCGCCATCCACGCGGTAGTCAGACCCGGCGACGAGGTAATCGTATTCGACCCCAGCTACGACAGTTACGACCCGGCGATCACCCTGGCGGGAGGACGCTGCGTTCACCTGCCGCTGCAGGCCCCTAACTACACCATAGACTGGCAACGAACCGCCGATGCGATCACCAGCCGCACCCGACTGCTCATTATCAATTCGCCCCACAACCCCAGCGGTACTGTGCTGACATCTGAGGATCTGCTCACCCTGCAGAGGCTGTTGCGCGATACCGAGGTGCTGGTGCTGTCCGATGAAGTCTACGAGCACCTGGTGTTCGACGGGCGCCGACATGCCAGCGTCTTGCAGTTCGACGAGCTGTTTGCACGCAGCTTCGCCGTATTTTCGTTTGGCAAAACCTATCACGCCACCGGTTGGAAGACCGGCTACTGCGTGGCGCCCGGGCCATTGATGAGCGAGTTTCGCAAGGTACATCAGTACCTCACTTTTGTCGCTGTGACACCTATCCAGTGCGCCCTGGCCGATTTCATGGCATCGGACCCGCACTACCTGTCAGAGCTGGCCGGCTTCTACCAGCAAAAGCGGGACTATTTCTGTACCGGCCTCGCCGCCAGCCGATTTGGCTTTACACCGGCTCAGGGTACCTTTTTTCAACTCGCCGATTACAGCGCGATCAGCGATCTTGATGAACGCGCTTTTTGTCACTACCTCACCACCGAGGTGGGTGTTGCCGCCATTCCCCTGCAGCCTTTTTACCGGCAGCCGGCGCCCGGCTCCCAGCTGCGCTTTTGCTTCGCTAAAAGTGACCACACCTTGCAACGGGCGTTGGACAAACTATGCAGACTTTAACTATCGGATTGGTGCAGGCCGCACTGTACTGGGAGCAAGCCGGCGCCAACAGGCGGCATTTCGACCAACTGCTGGCGGGCTGCGACGCACCCCTGGACATGATCGTCCTGCCCGAAATGTTCAATAGCGGTTTTACCAACGCGGCCACCAGCGTTGCCGAGCCCATGACCGGTCCCAGTGTGCAGTGGATGCAGCAAATTGCCGAATGCCGACAGTGCGCGGTGTGCGGCAGTCTCGCCATCATCGATGAGGGCGTGGTTTACAATCGACTGGTTTTCGCCGCGCCCGAGGGTGTGCTGCATCACTATGACAAACGCCATTTGTTCCGTATGGCCAATGAGCAACAACGCTATGGAGCCGGCAATTCCAGGGTGGTGGTCAACTTTCGCAGCTGGCGCATTTGTCTTCAGGTCTGCTACGACCTGCGTTTCCCGGTTTGGAGCCGCAACTGCAATGACTATGACCTGCTGCTTTACGTCGCCAACTGGCCCCAGCGACGACGAATGCACTGGCGCCAGTTATTGATTGCGCGCGCAATCGAAAACCAGGTTGGGGTTATCGGTGTGAACCGGGTGGGAACCGACGGCAATGGCATAGCATATAGCGGCGATAGCCTGGCCATCGACGCCCGGGGCGAGCTTCTGGTCGATTGCCACGACCGGCCTGGCGTCCACATTGCCCAGTCGAACGGAGCCGAACAGCAGCAGTATCGCGAGACGTTTCCGGCCTTTCTGGATGCAGATCACTTTACCCTGCACCGCTAAAGTGGAATAGCGCCGGGTTGGGCAGAGGCCGCGTTCAAAGGGGCTGCGAAGAGCCGGTCACTCTGCGACGCACTCGCCCCCGGGGCTGGCGCCTGCTCGTTCGACTGCGGTTTTCAGGTTAATGGATCACCCGGCCGTCACTCTCGCCACCGGCCATTGGACTATCAGGCCGGGCCGCCCCTGCCCCGGTTGCGTTTTTTGCCTTACCCTGAGGGCGACCTGCCTTGGCTATTTTTTTCCGCGACCCTGGCTTCTTCGTGGGTGCCTTGTTCGAGCCAGACCTGCCGCGACCTGAAGTCCGGGCAGTTTTGTTCGGCGGCAGCTTCGTTACCGTGGCTTTCTTTTTCACCAGTGCAGCGCGCCGGACCGGTCGCGCACGACGGGTCTTACCCAACACGCCCCGCTTCAACTCCTCGAACGAAGCCTCGAGGCATTCCCGGTAAAAACCGGGGTCCGGCAATTGCTCACGCTCGGCAAGCACCGACAGTGTAATCACGCCTGAGGAGCTGAACAGGGCATGGAACAGGCCAACCCCCGGCGTCAGAACCCCAAGTCCGTAATACCTTACCAGTCGCGCACCGGCACAGTATAGATCGAAGTGGGGTCCCGCTACATTGGTGACCACAGTGCTTATATTCAGCGGCATACTCAGGGAGAATTCGTTTTCCGAGTACAGGCGCGCTGCAGTTTTCGTTAGCCAGGGAGGGAATGCACCCGCAAGTTTCAGGGTATCAGCGAGAGGTGTATTCTCGCCAAATTCCTTGGCCTCCACGGTACTGCGGTGAATCGCCTGCAAGCGCTCAACCGGGTCCGCAATATTGGTATGCAGCTCACAAAAAGCCGATCCCACCTGGTTATTGTCATCAGTCTGGTCGCGGCGGGTGCGCATGTTCAATGGCAAGGTCACCGCCAGTGATTCATCCGGCAGCTCACCTTTACTCTGGAGATACTTGCGCAAACCACCTGACACCACCGCCAGCGCGACATCGTTAATTTTCACGCCGGTCGCATCTTTAATCGCCCTGAACTGCTCGAGCTGGAACGAGGTGGCATCGAAGGCCCGATGCGGTCCGACTGGCCGGTTGAATCGGGTTTTCGGCGCCTTGATCTCGGGCCGGGGGATTTGCTCCCGCAGCACGCCAATGCCCATTCTTATCAAATCCTTTGCCAGGTGCATTGAACCCCGCGCCAGGCTGAGCCCGGTGCGGCCCTGGTTCATCGCAGCCCGTGTTAGCAGTTCCAGCGCGCTGGGGTCGCGATCCACCAGTAGCGCCTCCTGGCTGGCTGGCACCGGCGCGGGACCGGGTGACGGCTCGAGATCGTGGATTGCTGTCATAAAGGATTGACTACCGGCACCATCGACCAGGGAATGGTGTATCTTGGTATAGATCGCAAAGCTGCCCGCGGGCAGATCGGGAATCCTGTCGAGCCCCTCTATGATGTAGACCTCCCAGAGTGGCCGCGACATATCCAGCGGTCGTGAATGCAAACGAGCGACCTGGATACACAACTGGCGCCAATCGCCTGGCTGCGGCAGGGCAATATGACGCACGTGAAACTCGACATCAAAATTCTCATCGAGCACCCAGTACGGATTGTCCAAGCCACCGGGCACCTCTACCAGGCGAGTGCGAAATAACGGCATCCGCCTCAAACGCTGTTCAAAATTTGCAATAACCTGCTTGAATCGAACGAAACCGCCCGCTGCTGTAGAGGGGTCATAAAAAGCGACGGAACCCACATGCTGCGGTGTATTGGGCTGTTCCAGATTGATAAACGCGGTGTCTAGTGTTCCCAATTGCTTCATGGTCCGTGCGCGCTCCCTGGCGTTACAAAAACGGTGATCGATGCTTCGCAGAGTCTACCGCATCGGCAGCGGCATCGCACAATAACACGCTCGAATTTTGTGCCGCGCTGCACAGTCGGGAAAGGTGTTGCCAGGCGCCATGCCGGCCACGAGCCGTCGATGACCCCGCGGCGCTTGCTGCTGAACAGGTTTCCCCACTGCAATGTATTTCAAATGCACATCGGCTGAGTACTGCAAGTTGCTGGCAGTGTTGCAGGCTCAGCTGACAGCTATGGCGGCAACCGTGGATTCAAAATCGATACCCAGGCGACGACCCACCAGCTCATAGGACTCGATCACATTCCCCAACTCCTTGCGGAAGCGGTCCTTGTCGAGTTTTTCGCGTGTTTCCTGATCCCACAAGCGGCAGCCATCAGGTGAAAACTCATCACCCAAAACCACTTCACCATCGAATAGCCCAAACTCGAGCTTGTAATCGACCAGCAATATGCCCGCATCGAGGAACAGCGGCTTGAGGACTTCGTTGACCGCAAAACTGAGCTCCCTGGCCCGCGCGATATGCCCGGGCTCACCCCAGCCAAACGAAGCAATATGTGACTCGTTGATCATGGGGTCCCCCAGCTCGTCATTTTTGAGGAACAATTCAAAGGTCGGTGGGTTGAGGTCGATGCCCTCGGGGACACCAAGACGACGACAGATGCTACCCGCTGCAATATTGCGCACCACACACTCCACCGGCATCATATCAAGCTTCTTCACCAGGGACTCATGGGCCGAGAGCAAGCGCTCGAAGTGGGTGGAAATGCCGGCCCGTTCCAGTTTCTGCATGATGAAAGCGTTGAAGATATTATTGATCATCCCCTTGCGCGCCAGCTTCTCGACCTTCTTGCCATCAAAGGCGGAGGTGTCATCGCGAAACTCGAGGACAAGGTAGCGGTCGTCGTCAGTAGCGAATACGGACTTCGCCTTGCCGGCATACAGTTTATCAAGCTTGTTCATGACTACTCTCTCGTTAGTAAATCGCTGGCCCTGGCATGGGTGAGTATCCGCTGCAGCCGCTGCGGGTGATCTCGCGGACTGCAAGGGTCGGCGCTGCCGCCTCTAGCCAAAGTCGATCCAGTCGAGAATCTCATCCTGCTCGGCGTAGCATAGACTCGTGCCCTCGAGCTGGGGAATCCGCAATGCCTGGGCCACCAATGCGCGAGCATTGTTTTTTTCACTGATATGCCCGACGACCAGATGCTGCAGGCGATCCAGGGACAGGCCCATCAACAGCTCCCGGGTCTGGGCGTTGCTGAGGTGCCCCCACTTCCCCCCAACCCGGCGCTTCAACGACGGTGGGTAAGGCCCGTCCGCCAACATGTCTGCATCGTGGTTGGACTCGACAAACAGGCCGTCGCAATTACTGTAGCTATGCCGTATCTGTGGTGTCACATGCCCCAGGTCAGTAAGTATCCCGAGTTTGCAACCCGCTGCCTCAAACACATATTGACAAGGCTCACGGGCATCATGGGGTACGGTGACGGCCTGCACTTCGATCTCGCCCAGCTGGAACCTGTCCCGGCCACGGATCAGTCTCTGCTGTTGCACCTCACTGACCGCCCGATGCCTGGCGGTTCCGTGGGTCATGTAGACGGGCAGCTGATAACGCTTGGACAGGGCCAGGACGCCCTTGATATGGTCGGAGTGCTCGTGGGTAACCAGGATGCCGGTGAGGTCCTCGATCCCTCGGCCGAGTTCGTGCAGTCGCTCCCGGGTAGCGCGCAGCGAAAACCCGCAGTCCACCAACAGGCAGGTCTGGCCATGCTCTACTAATAGCCCATTGCCCCGGGAGCCGCTGCCAAGGGCAGCCAGCCGCATCAGGTCAAATACCCCTTGATCAAGCCCAACATCTGTTGTTGCACCTGGGGGTTGGACTTGCCGGCACCGGCCTCGGGATTGGCAATACGGATTTCCATCCAGCCGGGCTCTGGCGCTGGCTTCATGGTCAACCTGAACCGGTATTCTTCCATCGTCCGGGTTTCATCCCCGGGCTTGACCGCCTGGTAAAAACGCTGCCACATACCTTTTTCTGCCGGTTGCATTTGCGGATCGAGGCTTACCAGCATGGTACCGGCTGCAGCGTCCTGTTGCAGCACCCGGAAGCCGGCTTTGTCGACGGCATAGGACAGCGATGCCCAGCCCCGACTCTGGTCAACTTTCGCGAGAATCGCCGGATCATCGCCCGCAGTCAGGTAGAGCCGCCGGGATGTATCGATTCCCTGCCCCATCAGCGACACTGCCGCATTGACATCGGCAGTATCAGCGAGATAGTTGGCGAATTGTTCCAGGGTTGCCCGCTCGCGCCGGGTGTCGTCAGAACTGGCGGGCCAGTCTGTAGCGATATCCCGGGGGGCCGGCTCCCGCTGCATCTGCAACAGGTGAATCTCTGCGGTATTGCGCTGCAGGCCCTGCATCACCTTGAATCGATACCTCTCCTGCAGGTCAGGCAACGACTGGCTGGTCCACGGCGTTTCGACGACACCCCGGCCGCCATCCTCGCGCGCGACGCCCATACCCCGGGCTAACAGGAAGTCCTTCAACCTTGGCCACACCTGGCCGGGCAGCAACCGCACCAGAATCCATTGCCTCTGGTCCAGGGTCTGGATTTTGACCAATTCCTCATAGTCGCCGGCCACCAGAGCCTGGGGCCGCGGCACTTCAAAATCTGCAGGCGGTTGTGCGTACTGATCGATGGGCGGTACAAAATAGATGTCTTCGATCGCTTCGCTGTCGAGGCTCGGGGGCAGCTCCAGGGGAGGCAGGTTGCCGGCCTTCAGATAGTCATCCTCACGATCCCTGAAATACCCGTCTTTACCGAATAAACCGCAGCCTGGAAGCACCGCAGTCAAGGCCACCATGAGCAATACCGCCGTTTCCCTCTTACTAAAATACATCACAGTAAACCGGCCTCCCTAAGGCCTTTTGCGAGCGCACCGTGGTGAACGCCGGACAATGGGGTGAGGGGCAAACGAATACCCGCCTCAATTTTTCCCAGTTGCTGTAGCGCCCATTTAACCGGAATCGGGTTGGACTCGACGAACAGCTGTTGATGCAAATGCGATACGCAACCATTCAGCTGGCGGGCTGCAGGCGCGTCGCCGGCAAGGGCAAGGGCACAAACCTTTGCCATTATCGCCGGCGCCACGTTGGCGGTGACTGAAATATTGCCCTTGCCACCCAACAGTATCAGCTCCACCGCCGTGGCATCATCACCGGAGTAAACAGCGAAATCTGCGGGACAAGCCCCAATCAGCGCCGCCGCGCGCTGCAGGTTACCCGTGGCTTCCTTGATACCAACGATATTCGTGATGGAAGCCAGCCGCAGCACCGTTTCCGGCAGCATATCGCATGCCGTGCGACCGGGAACATTGTACAGGATCTGGGGAATATCGACCGCCCTGGCTATCGCCTGGTGGTGCAGAAACAAGCCTTCCTGGGTGGGTTTGTTGTAATAGGGTGTCACCAACAGGCAGGCATCGGCACCTGCATCCCTGGCGCCTGCAGTCAACTCGATAGCCTCGCTGGTGGCGTTGGCACCGGTACCGGCGATCACCGGTATGCGGCCGCGGGCCTGGTCGACAACGGCCTTGACGACCTTGCAATGCTCGGCAACACCCAGGGTAGCAGACTCACCGCTGGTGCCGACCGCCACGATAGCATCGCTACCCTCGCTGATGTGCCACTCAACCAGCTTTTGCAGGCGCGCCCAATCGATCTCACCGGACTCCAGCATAGGGGTCACCAGCGCGACGATGCTTCCGCTAATCATTGTGATTCTCCAAACAGCGCAAAAAGGCGGTTATGGTACTCGTGAGGCCTGTCTCACACAAGATGAGCGGGCCGATAACGCGCTACAATAGCCGGCGATTAGCCAGGAGAAACCCGATGCCCCGCCTACGGCGTTGCCAGATCGCACTGCTTGGATGTCTTTTGCCTGCGATAATGGCCTTCGCAGAGCCGATAATGACACCGCTCAGCCCCCTCGACCTGGCCTATCTCGAGCAGCAAAAACAGTACATTGACGAGCTTGCGGCGCGACGCCTGGGAAGGCGCCTGAGCGGTGACCAAACCGATCTCGAGTTGCTTCAGGCGATTCTAGACAGGCAACTGGTCAAGGTGGGTGATGAGGCCGGCCTGCAAGCACTGGGGATCGTGCTGGGAAACACGCTGGCCAGTGAATATGCCCTGGAGTGGATCATTTACAGCGATTCCCTGGGTCGCAGCAGGGCACTGTATGTTGGCGGGGATCGGCAATGCCTGTTTCCCGCCACCATGATCGCCCGTCGCGCACGGGCAGGGCTGGCGGTCGACGTCCACTCTCTTTACGACAAGGCGGCCCAGACCATCGAGAAACTGCGTGCCGGGGGCCTCAGGACTTACTGAGACGACCCATTACCGAGGCGAGCGCGCGCTCAAAGAACCGCTTGTTTTCGCGCTCCGTTATCGATGCAGAGCCCTCATGCAGGGCCTTGACCAGGTCCGCCAGAGTGATCACTGCAGTCTTGACGCCCGAGTGATTGACAAACATGTAATTGCCACTCACCGAGCTGTACCAGCAGAGTTTTAATCGTGCCGCCGCAGCACCGACTACACCGCTTTTGAACTCGAACCAGGTGCCGAAATCCACCGAGGCCAACTTGTCAGCCAGGCGCTGTTCCTGAAAAGAAAGCTTTTTCCTTTGCTGGTCCCCGGACGCGTGGGTATTCAGTTGCTGTTGTGACAACTGGCGACCGATAGCGGTCTGGCCGGCTCCCCCGCCTTGGGGCATTGCTGTTGCTGTCGGCTTGATCGCCGTTTCCGGCTGCTGCGCTGATGCTACCTTGCCCGGATTGCAATCGTGCCCATGGAATTCACGCCCTGGCGCCCTGTTGGGTGAGTCATCGGCACGCTCGAATACTGTCGCGCGAACCGGTGCCCCGGCACTGTTATTCCGCTGGGCCTGTTGCTGTGCTTCACGCAGCGCCTGCAGCAGGCGTTGCCCCCTGTCACGATCGTAACCGAGACTGGCCAGGCCCGACTCGATTTCCGCATTCAGGCCTTCTGGCGCCTTCGAGGAACCGTGCCCGCACTGCCCATTCCCCGGGGAAATGCTGGCAACGATGCCGTCCACTGCATCCAGGCCCGACTGCCAGTTGGGGCTATCAGTGCCATGGCGAAGGTAATTGAATACCAGGAAATCAGTCCACGGTTGCTGTAACAGCTCGAGTACCGGGCCAGGCAAAGGGAAGCTGCCAATGCGCCTGGCTATTTCGCCCGCCGCGGCCTCGCGTGCCTGGCGCAGTTGGTCGAGTCCTTTTTCCGCTTCGATGGAACGCTGGGCCGCAAGTTCGGCACGACGCTCCAGCACTTTGACAAAGCTGGCAAATTCCTTCAGCAACTCATCGAAGAAGGCGAGATCATCGTCAAACTCCTTGATGATCTTCTCGACCACCATTCGAATACGCTGATAGACCTTCTCGTCGTCATCGCCATCGCGCACCCAGCGCGCCCCGGCTGCGGCCATCAGGTCAAGTAGGCAGCGAGCCGGATGGCGCGCACTGGCAAAAAACTTCTTGTCAATCAGGGCTACCTTCAGGTAGGGGGTGTGCAGATGACTGAGCAGGGATTTGAGGCCGTCCGGGAGCTGCGGATCATCCAGCATATAATCGAACAGCATACCCACGAGATCGATTGTATCTGCGTCGACGGATGTGACCTTTTGACGTTGATCGGCCAGATTACCGAGTTCGCCCATAAACTTCTTTTCGGTATCGGATACCCGGCGCGGTTGCGCATGGCGCGCGGCTGGCAACTGCAGCGCCGCCTGCAGGACTCCCAGCGCAATAGCCAGTTCGCGCTGGCTAAAAGTATCGCCTTGTCCGGCCACGCCATCTGCAGCCAGTACACCGTAACTGGCCCCACCAAAGGTTTGATTGCGCGGCTGGTCAGACTGGCGCCGGCGCTGCTGCACCGCCTGGATTGCCTCCATAACCCTGGCCTGGCGGCGCTCTACCTCGGGGCTTACCAGCTGGGTTGCAATATCCTGTTGCTGATCGTCGTTTGGCACCGGCGCGAGTGCAGGCGCATCGTTGGCTGCGCGCCCCCGGGCGACGTCCTCCGCTGCGGGTTGATCAGGCCCTGTGGTACCGCCCGCGGCGCAGGCCCGGGCGCGGCCGGTAACGGCAAAACTCAGGGTCTTGAGAACTCCCTGCCCCGCCAACTGCTTGTTGAGGAGCTGATAGTGCTCGCCGATTCGGGCCAGGATTTTCTGGTCGTACAACTTGTACAGCTGCAACTTGATGCTTGGGTCCAACTCGACCAGTCCGTAGGCATCACGCATCGCGTCGCACAATCGCAGCGGCCCGCAGGGATTGATGTCATTGGTGCACTTCATTCCGCCGCGGATCACGGCAAAGCGGCGATTCAGCTTCCATAGCTCTTCGGAATTCTCGGCAACGGCCTTGTTTGCCATGCTGCGAATCGCCACATCGTCCTCGAACTGGGATTTTTCAACCAGAGCAAGACGGGACGTGTCTGTGCGCGCTCCGCGCTCGCACTCCCGACCAGCGGAAAAATCCCTGAAACCCTGCTCGAAAACCATCCGGTAGTGCTTGGCAATGGGCTGAAGCATTGGCTGGATAGCCTTGTGCGCTTCAAGATACCGCAGCCGCTGCATATCGGAGTGGGCATCGGCTGTTTGCGCGATAAATATGTCAGGAAGCTGCTGGATCGTTTCACCAAATAGCCCACTAAAAAATTCAACGCTCTGAATATGGCACTGCTGGAATAGGTCCATTTTGATATTTTTACTTATAGATTAATAAGTTACGGTTAATCGAATGGTTCTGGCCCGGTTGCGGCTGTTCCTTCAATGTAGTCCAGATTTTCACAGTGTGTGTGTGATGACTATCACCGAGTGCGAACCAATAAACAGAAACCGCTTATCCAGTACAGCGCAACGCAGGCCTCCCTGCCGAGGGCAAAGGATCGCAGAATGAATGGGAGGTCAAGCTTGTCGAAGCCGCCGCTTTATACGAGCAGGCCACTGATTACTCTGACAGTCGCTTTGGCCCGGTTGGAGAACAGGGGATTGCAGGTATCCCGGCCAGCACCGCGTCAGATCCTAGCCACGAATGGCAGGGCTGTTGCCATTCGCAGCCGGGATCTCAAACGGGGCATTCCCCCGGACAGCCAGTCCCGGGTTCAGGCAATACTGCGAATGCCGATAGCCTGGCGAATCTGATCCAGAAACGGTGCCGCCGCGGCGCGCGCGCGCTCGGCACCCTGCTGCAGGATGGACTCGATCTGGGTACCACTTTCCAGTAGCTGCTGATAGCGCTGGCGTGGCTCACGCAAGTGGTCATTGATCAATTCAAACAGTTCTTTCTTGGCCTGGCCCCAGGCAATACCAGCGGCAAATTGCTCGCGCATGTAGTCAGATTGTTCGGACGTGGCGAACGCCCGCCAGATGGGAAACAGTGCCGAGTCATCCAGCTGCTTCGGCTCCCCCGGCTCGAGTAAATTGGTTTTTATCTTGTTAATGGTTTTCTGCAATTTTTTTTCAGGCAGGAACAGGGGGATAGTGTTGTTATAACTTTTACTCATCTTGCGGCCGTCGAGCCCGGCAAGCACCGCAACCGAATCTTCGATCAGCGCCTCGGGAAGTTCAAAACAATCACCGTAAACGTGATTGAAACGCTGGGCGATATCCCGCGCCATTTCGATATGTTGTAATTGGTCGCGACCGACCGGTACCTGGGTAGCATTGAACATCAAGATATCCGCGGCCATCAGTACTGGATAGGAAAACAAACCCATATTGATCCCGAAGTCGGGGTCTTCGCCAGCCGCCTCATTATCAGCAACCGCAGCTTTATAGGCATGGGAGCGGTTCATCAGCCCCTTGGCACACACACAGGAGAGAATCCAGCTCAGCTCCATAATCTCAGGGACGTCTGACTGGCGATAGAAAACCACCTCGGTTGGGTCAAGACCCAGCGCCAGCCAGGTGGCCGCAATTTCCAGTGTCGACTGCTGCAATAGCTCTGGCTGCTGGCACTGAATAATGCCGTGATAATCTGCGAGGAAAAAAAATGATTCACGACGGCTGTCCCTGCTAGCCTCGATTGCCGGGCGTATGGCGCCAACATAATTGCCCAGGTGCGGGGTTCCGGTGGTCTTTATTCCGGTCAATACCCGTGGTCTTTGATGGTTCACAGTTTCCACATTGGTTACTCCCTGGTGGCAATCCGGCTAAAAAACGGGCGCCATAATACTGTCATTCATCGCTCGACCGCAAACCAGTGGTGCTGCATTGCTGCAGCAGGCGTTGATATTCTGGCGCCAGCTTTTGCCAGCCATACCCTGTCATGTCCGGCACCCGGAGATGACCACCAGACGCCAGCAGACCGGACAACTGAGACAGCCTGGCAGCAATCTCCACGCCCTCCCGGGCTGGCCGATTGGGCGCGCAGCGGTAACGATAGTGGCTGGCAAATAGCTCAGGATAACTCAGCCGGTCCGGCACCAGGGGCCAACAACCGTGGGCTACCGCCTCCATCACCGCCACGCCCTGGAATTCGTGCAAGGCGGTGGATAGCACGACGTCGGACGCGTCCAGTAAATCCAGATAGTCCTTGCGAGCAGGCACGGTGCCCCAGCTCCCCAGATAGGCGGGGTTGAGTTGCAATAATTGCCCGAGTTCCCGCAGCTCTGGTGGCTGGCTTTTGAAGCGCTGGCCTATGATATGGAACCGGACCGGGATCCCGGCCTCAATACAGGCCACAACCGCCGCCAGCAAAATTGCAGGTCCCTTGTCGTATTCCCAACGATGATTCCAGACGACCTGCAGCCTTGCGCCGGGGGCTCTATTTGCAGGCGCGGTTTGGGCAAGCGCAGCGCCCGGGTGCCCGAGTTCGATAGGCACCGGCAGCACATGGGACATTGCGGCCAGGCGTGCAGTCAAGCCACGGGGTACCTGGTCGGGCAATCGCCGCAGTAACTGGCCCACCCCCTCGAGGAAGCTGCGCCGGTTCCATTCGCTGTTGAACACCAGCCTGTCAGCACACAGCGCGCTGTAAAGGTTGATAATTTTGGGTTCGAGGGATGCATGGGCTGAATCGCTCAGCGGGTAGGCAAACTGGTTTTCATGAAAATACAACAGTGTGGGAATGCCGGCCAGCGCGGGTACAAAGCCCCGCAGCGCGCTGAGGTCAACCTGTGAGGTAGCCACAAGCAGATCGTAACCCTGCTCGAGGGTCTCTCGACAGGTAAATCCCCAGCTCAAACTGTTGCCCCGCACACGCCAGCTGAAAAAGCGCGGCGGCAACGCCAGCTGGGTAAAGCGGTGCTGAGCGCAGTAACGCGCCAGGCCCTCTCGCCAATAGCGGTGGCTGGGGGCATCATAGGCGGATAGTAGCAGGATTCGCAGCGCTTCCTTCTCCGAGTGGTCTATTGACGTGGACTCCGAGGCCAGGGGGCAAGCTAAAACCCCGGCATTGCCCGGTATGCGGTCATCAAGCCCCGGCAAAAAGCTGCTCGAGTTGGAAAAAGCGCCGGACCACCCTGAACAGGTAGTGGGGGTCCTCAGCGCCTGCCAACTCACGAATACTGTGCATCGCCAACTGCGGCACACCCACGTCAATGGTTCGCACGCCGATTCCTGCGGCCGTAATGGGCCCTATGGTTGAGCCGCAGCCCATGTCCGAGCGCACCACAAAGGACTGCACCGGAACCTTCTCCAACTGGCAAAGCCGGCGAAATACCGCCGCGGTTTCACTGCTGGTGGCATAGCGCTGGTTGGCGTTCACCTTAATTACGGGCCCGCGATTAAGCAGTGGACCATGGTTGCTATCGTGCATATCGGCATAATTCGGATGGATTCCATGGGCGTTGTCGGCGGATATCAGCATCGACTGGTCGATCGCGCGGACGACCTTGTCGGCATCGCCGAGCATGCGCCGCAGTACACTCTGCAACATCGGGCCCTGGGCTCCCGCCATGGAACCGCTACCAACCTCTTCATGGTCGTTGCATACCAGCAAGGCAGTCGTCCGGGTATCCGCTTCCAGCAAGGCTTGCAAGCCAATGTAACAGCTGAGCAGGTTATCGAGCCGGGCGCCGACGATAAACTCCTGGTCCAGCCCTGCCAGCCCCGCCGGTTGCGTGTCGTAAAGGCTCATCTCATAATCGAGCACCTGGCGCAATGGCAACTCGGGCATCTGCTCTGCAATTTCACGCTGCAGCAAGTCTCGGAAAGTGAAGTCACTGTTTTCGTCACCAACACCGGCAAGCGCCGGAAGGTGCAGTTGCTTGTTTACCGTACGATTACAGTTGGCTTCCTTGTCGAGGTGGATGGCGAGGCTGGGGATCACCAGTAAAGGCCTGGCGAAATCGAGCAGCACACTTGCAATTTCTCCCTGCTTGGTCTCGTAGAAAACCCGTCCGGCCATGGACAGGTCGCGGTCGAACCAGGGGTTGAGTAGCACCCCTCCGTAAACCTCAAGCCCAAGCTGCAAAGTGCCGTGTAAGGCCATTTCCGGGTTGGGTTTGACCTTGAGGCAGGGACTATCGGTATGCGCTCCCATCATGCGCAAACCGTTTCCAAATCCATCCTCGCCCACTACAAACGCGATAATCGACGAGCCGTTACGGGTGGTATAGTACTTCCTGCCCGGCTGCAAATCCCAGTGCTTGCTTTCCTCGAGGAAGTCGAACCCAGCAGCTTCAAGTCGCAGGGACATCTGACTGACGGCGTGAAAAGGGGTTGGCGAGGAATGCAAAAATGACAGCAATTGGCGGTTGAATCGGTGTTTTGGTGTCATCGGCTTATCGCGTCCATCCGTTTTACAGGCTGTGATATCCTATCATTACTGTAGATCCTAAACTATCAGACAGGAACAACCCTTGCGGCCAGATCGGGATTACACGACTCGCCTCTTCGCCCTTGGCAGCCTGCTGCTGGCGTTAGCCTTTTTGCTGCCTGGCAACCTCTTTGGCCTGGGTGTGGCGCTGGATAAACTGAATTTTCGTATCTGGAGCGGACTATTTCCCCCGCAACAGGTCAAGGCGGCCAGGGATCTGGCGGTGGTGGCACTGCCGCCCAGCATCGGCGATGCCGTTGATGCCAGTCTGGCCACAACCCTGGCGCTGAATCAACTGCTCGCTGAGCTTGGGGAATACCAGCCCACCACGATTGGTATTGTCTCGAACCTCGACCCACTCATCTGGCCCCGGGAAAGCATCGTGCAGCTATTGAGTGATCGACCGGGTAACGGAAATAGCAGCGTGAAGCGGCTGGCTGCTCCCTACCAGCAGTTGCAGCAACAACTGCTGCAACTCGAGGTTCACTGGCGTGACGTCCCGCCAAGAATCAAATCTCCGGCGGTGTTGATTGACCGCGAGTTCAACTGGCCGATCCTGTTCAACCTGCACGATCGCTTGCTTCAGTATCGCTTCGAAAGGCAGCTTCGTGACCCGCAACAGCAATACCTGTTCAACTATGAGCAGGGCCGAATTGTCGCCGGGTTCGAGCTCTCCGTGTTGGCCAGCGCCTATCAGGCGAGTTCACTGCGCTGGCAGATACCGGAAACATTGCGAGCCGGTTCACTGGCACTCCCGGTCTCCATGTATGGCAGTATCATTCCCTGGCCGCAGGACAGCGCGGTAGCCGCGCTCCAGGCCAGGTCGCTGGATGTGGAGCAACTCGACGCCGAAAGCGTGGGCGGGAAGATCCTGCTGCTGGCGCGAGCTGGCGACCCACAGCTGGCCCCCTCCATCACCGCGATCAATGCACTGTTAACCGATCAATACAGTTTTACACCCTGGTGGCAGCTGCTGGTACTGGGACCCGTCATGCTGCTGATCTGGTCATTCGGCCTGTTCGCTTTTCGGCGGTTCACCAGCGGCGCCATTTGCCTGGCTTCGTCCGCTCTGATCGGGCTACTGATCGTGCTGTCGGTCACGACCCTGGTGCAGTGGGGTTTCTGGATCGAAACGGGGGACGCCATGGCTTACACCCTTTGCCTATGCGCTTTCCTGCTGGCACACAGCATCTACCACAACTGGTTGATCAGAACCCGGGCCGAGGCCGACGAAGTAAGGATGGAGCTGGCGCAGCTGTATCTTGAGCAGAGCCAGCCCAAGTCAGCGGCCGAGCAATTGCTGCTGACGGCCATGTCTGGTGATACCGCCGATCTGCTGATGGAGACCGGCAAGGTGTTCGAGCGCAAGCGCGATTACCAGGCGGCCCGGGATATCTATTCCAAGGTACACAGCTACTTCCCCAGTCATTCCGAGGCAAGCGATGCGCTGGACGACATTTCCAGTATTACCGGGCAACACCCGAGCCTGAATTCGACCCTGATATTGCCGGACATGCCGGTGGAGCTGCCACAATTGGGTCGCTACGAGTTGATCCGGCTTCTCGGCAAGGGCGCAATGGGAGCCGTCTACCTGGCCAGCGACCCCACTATTCGCCGCCAGGTTGCGATCAAGACACTGCAACTGCAGGAGTTGGGCGACAACCGGGATGAGATGCGCCAGCGGTTCCTGCTGGAAGCGGAGACCGCCGGCAAGCTGCAACACCCGCATATCGTCTCGGTCTACGACGTTGGAGAGGAAGGCGACCTGGCTTATATTGCGATGGATTACGTCGCCGGTGGCACCCTCGCGGACTGGACCGATGAAGATCAGTTGCTGGAACTGACGACTCTCTATCCAGTTATGGAGCAGGTTTGCGAAGCCCTGTCCTACGCCCACCAGCAGGGTGTCGTCCACCGCGACATCAAACCGGGGAATATCCTTTACGACCCGGAACAGGGCACGATCAAGGTAACTGATTTCGGCATCGCCCGACTGGCTGACTATTCACGCACCAAAACCGGCGCGATTCTGGGTAGCCCGTACTATATGTCGCCGGAGCAAATATCAGGCAAGAAGGTCGGCCCTGCCAGTGATTTATACAGCCTGGGCGTGAGCTTCTACCAGCTGTTATCAGGCCATCTGCCATTTGAGGCGGAGTCACTTGCCCAGCTGGCCTGGCAAATCACCAACAAACCCCATCGCAGCATCGGTAAATTCAGAAAAGGATTGCCGCGCTCCGCCAGCCGGATCATCTCCAGCGCGTTGAAAAAGAACCCGGCTGAGCGTTTCGCCAGCGCTGCCGAGATGGCATTGGCATTCCAGAAGGGCGCCAAGAGCCTGGCAGCCAATGAGCGGCACTCTGCCTGAACTTATCCAGGCGCCAGGATCGCCCTCTCAGCCCCACATGACCCCGAGCAGCACACAGCCCAGCACAAGGCGATAGACCACAAATGGCATAAAGCCGATGGTTTCCACCAAGCGCATAAACACGGCAATACAGAGGTAGGCGGTCACCCCCGACAACAGCGTACCCATGGCAATATAGCTCCAGGGCATGTCGGTCCCGGACTGCATCAGTTCAATCCCCTTGAACAAGCCGGCTGCAAGGATCAGCGGTATCGCCAACAGAAACGAAAAACGG
>JAHEGP010000334.1 GCA_024645065.1 Cellvibrionales bacterium
GCAGGGTGATGCTTGCCACGACATACCATGTCCGGTAGGCAATTGTCCGTGCAGCAGGCCGGCAAGCATTCAGGGACGGTTCGCACCCCGAAAAGGCGATGGGCCCAGGCGTACTCTTGCGGCCCAGGAGCTTGTTGAAAGAAAGCATCCTGCCTTTTTCAAAACACAAAAAGCAAGCAACGTGGTTTTTGCTTTTCTCAAAAAATCAAAGGCTTAAAAGCCTTCAATTTTGCCGAAACGTCCAGGTTTCGGTGCAGGCGGTCGAAATTCGGAGAATGTCAACAGCCTGCTAAGGCAGCGGTGGAAGCCGGTCGCTCCAGGGTCGGGCTCGCTCCAGTTGTCCGGCCAGCTGGTAAAGGGTCGATTCGTCGCCCATGCGCCCGGTGAACAGCATGCCCAGAGGCAGTCCGTTGCCACTCCAGTGCAAGGGCACTGACATGGATGGCAGGCCGGTAATATTGCCCATCGTGGTAAATGCCACCTGCCCCAGCACGGGCAACAACATGTCTTCCAACTGAGAGCTGTTGCGCAACAGACCGGCAACAGGGAGCTTATTGACCAATGCCAACAGCTTTTCCTCCCTTTCCGAAGGAACCAGCTCCCCCAGTGGTTTCGGCAGATTCACCATGGCCGGGGTCAGCAATACATCGTAATGCTGCAGGTATTCACCCATGACCAAGCGCACTTGATGCCAACCCTGCAGCGCTGCCAGCAAGTCTACCGCCTTGAGCCTGGCCCCCATCCGTGCATTGGCCTTGGTGGTCGGTTCCAACAGCTCGTAGGCACGCGGTCCCAGGGTCTGAATCCACTCCACCTTGCGGGCGGTATCAGCCATCACAACCGTAATGAAGTCGCGCCACATCCGGTTGCTGTCGACCAGTGGGTCGGCCTCCTCCACGCGATGACCCAGTTGCTCCAGCAGGGTCACGGTGCGCTCCAGCCCCGCCACCGCCTCGGGGTGGACGGTGGCGGGTATCATCGGTTTGCTGCTGTAGCCGATGCGCAGGGCCCGGGGATCGCGACCGGCAGCCTCAAGATAGCTCCCTTCAGGTGGCGCCACCTTGAACGGGGCACCGAGCTCCATGCCCTGGGTAGCATCGAGCATTGCGGCGCTATCGCGCACCGACACTGTGATCACGTGGGAGGCCGTGGCACCGCTCCAGCCCTCGCTGACCCGGGGCCCGGAAGGGGTGCGACCACGACTGGGCTTCAGCCCAAATACCCCGCAGCAGGCGGCGGGCAGTCGAATCGAGCCACCCCCGTCGCTGGCCGATGCCATCGGCACGATGCGCGCGGCCACCGCTGCTGCCGAACCGCCGCTGGAACCGCCGCTACTGAGCTTGAGATCCCAAGGATTGCGGGTAGCGCCATGCGCCTTGGGTTCAGTCGTGAGAGTCAGGCCAAGCTCCGGGGTGTTGGTTTTACCGAACGGAACCACACCGGTAGCCAGGAAACGCTTGACCAGTTCACTGTGCTGGGGAGGCACAAAGCTGATGCCCCGGCTACCCATGGTCACGGGCTCGCTGGCAAACTCGTGCTCGAGATCCTTCAGCAGAAAAGGCACGCCCGCGAATGCTCCCGCCGGCAAAGCATGGCGGGCGATGACGCGGGCTCGCTCGTCGAAACGATGGATAATGGCGTTGAGGGCAGGGTTGTAACGATCCGCCCGGGCGATAGCCGCCTCCAGCAACTCGCCAGGGCTGACTTCACCCCGGGCGACCCGCTCTGCGAGCCCGAGGGCATCGTTTTGAGAATATTCGTCCATTGCTGATTCACTCATATTGGCTGCATCCTTATTGCTGTTAACCCAGACTTGCCGCCCTAACCGTGCCTGCCTGAGCCGTTTCTTGTTGCTCCGACGCCAGCATCATAGTAACCGTCAATCACGCCACTGTTAACCGATAAGACGGCGCCTATCTCCAATGGCGCTGTCTTTTAAGTCTGTTAGCGGTTGTCCCGCCACCACCTGCACTAGCTAGTCAGCAGAATACGCTGCCAACAGACAGGCTCGGTGTAGCGGCCTGTGATATCGGGCCCGTTGGTGTCACTCGGCACCATTGCCCCTATCTCCGGCATAGCCTGCTTACGCCATAGCTGGCCGGGAATCGTAGGCGGATTAAAGCCGGTGCTATTCGTGGTAAGCTTCGCCTTCAATAATTCGCCCCGGAAACTGTCCATGCCCCGAGCCAACAAGACACTGCAACCCAGCACGATTCGCATCGGACGCCGTTATCGGGCCAACCGGCTCGATGGTCCCTACGACGCCATCGTGATCGGCTCCGGTATCGGTGGCCTGACCACTGCTGCCTGCCTGTCCCGCATGGGCAAGAAGGTTGTCGTGCTGGAACAGCACTATACGGCCGGCGGGTTTACTCATAGCTACTGCCGCAACGGCTACGAGTGGGACGTGGGTGTTCACTATATCGGCGACATGGGTAAACCCACCACCATGGGCCGCAAACTGTTTGACCATATTACCGATGGCAGCCTGCAGTGGGAACCGATGGACCCGGATTTCGACCACATATTTCTCGGAGACAAGCACTTCACCCTGACGGCGGGCAAGGCCGCCTACCGCGAGCGCTTGATTGAACAGTTTCCCGAAGACGCTGCGGCCATCGACACCTACCTGCGCCATGTCAAATCGGTAAGGGATACCCTGCGCCTGTTCACCCTGGAGAAAGTACTTCCCGGCCCCGCCGCCAGCGCCCTGCGCAAGCAACGTGAGAAAAAGCAACCGCCCTTTTTCAACCTGACAACCCGTGAGGTGCTCGAGCAAATCACCGATAACCAGACCCTGATCGCCGTTCTGACCGGACAGTGGGGAGACAACGGGCTGCCACCGGCCAAATCCAGCTTCATTATTCACTGCATGATCGCCCAGCATTATATGAATGGCGGCTACTACCCGG
>JAHEGP010000335.1 GCA_024645065.1 Cellvibrionales bacterium
GCATCGATACCGGCTACACCATTGTCGACCGCGTTTTGCATCAATGACATTCCCGCAGCCGCGTCTATGGTGTGTTGCGCTCCACCGAATTCAATCAGGGTTATCCTGGGCACGACTTAACTTCCTCCAAATACGACGTGACTGTAGAGAAGCTTACCGGCACCGGATATCGCCAGATCCGTGACCAGTTGCTGGCCGAACTGGCGGTTCGGCACCTGCGTGAGTCCGGTCTCAGCGTCGAAGCCACGGCGGCCCTGCTGGGCTACCACGACGCGGCCAACTTTCGCCGGGCCTTCAAGCGCTGGCTGGGGCGAACTCCCCGGGATTTTCGCCGCCGCTACCCCTCTTCCTGGGGCGTATACCAGATCGGTGAGGTATAGGCTCGCTCCTGGATGCTGGTGGGCGCACCCTCGGGGATCTCGCGCTTGAACAATTTGGCATCGATGGTGGTCCAGCGTGGTGTGGGAATTTCCAGTACGCGTACGTAGTAAAAAGCCCGCTGTTCAGGGCTGAAATCCGGATCCTCCCAATAGGCAGCCAGCGTGGCATCGCCAATGCTGTTGCTATAACTGGCCTTCGCCGCGTCGACGGTATTGCCCACCGTCTTCAGGGCGCGACCATCGCTACCCGTCTTGCGACCATCGGATAGCGCAATGTCATAGATGCGTTCCTGCAACGCGCCCTTGTCATCCAGCCAGCCCTTGATCATCTGTATCCGGTCGAGGTTCGCCGCCATTGGGTCTCGCATCGCCTGCACGTAAAAGCCAGGCGCCTTACCCGCTTCTGCGTCTCCCAGATCCCCGCCCATCGGCACGACCTTGTCGATCACCGACCTGGGGAAGTCGTTGCGCTTGTGTGCAGCGGCATCCAGACCGTAACCGGCGAAGACACGCACCTGGATACGCGTGCCGGTGGTGGCAAACACTTCCTTACGCTGCATCGCATCCCACAAAGCTGCGCGGGTGTTGTCTTCAGCCCACACCCCCACCAGGCCGGAGGAACTCACCTGCCAGCTATAGACCCTGAGGTCAGAACCATCCTCTGCCGGTCGGCGCCCCGCCACCACTTCCCATAAGCGCTCCCGGGAGTTGGATGGCTCTAACGGCGTCACCTTGCCGAAATAATTATCCTCCTCGGTACCAATGATGGAGGTATGGGTATCCGTGGAACCAATCAGGCCGAATTTGAAGGGGTTAACGCCCAGGGACGCTTCGTAAGCCAGGCCGCGCGCGAGAGCTGGTCGTGCATACTCCCGCGGCAGCATGTCCGGAGTTTTCGCAACCACGGAGTTGATGCCACTTTTATCCCAGGTTTCGAAATCGGCAAATTCATCATTGGGCGACAGCAGCGGGTGAGCCTCCGCGTCGCCCTTCATTTGGGTCATCTCGTATAGCGGCTCCCAGCGCTGACGCGCTTCGGCATAGCCCTTGTCGATGGGCTTGCGAGCGGTGAAGGTGACGTCGTCGAACATCAGCCCATTCGACAGGTTGCCATTGTGGGGAATCGCCAGTACCCGGTCGCCGGTCTTTTCCTCATAGTCGGCCATCCACTGCCACAGCTTTTCTGAATCCTCAGATTCGTAGCTGGTATACGGCAACACCTTTTCTGCCCCTTCCCGGCCACCCCGATACACAACATTGCGGTGCAGGTTGTTGCCCCGGGGCACCGAGGTCCACTCGTAACCGATAAACGCAGTAAAGGTGCCCGGGTCGTTATGCTGCTCGGCGGTATCCACAATATGCTGCCAGGCGGCAGCCAGTGAGCCCCTGTCCCCCTTCATCGGATCGCCAACCGTCGCCCGGGATTTGCGCCAGGCATCGAACACGGCCGCGCCATTACCCGACTGCATGTTTTCGATGGCAAAACGACCAAACTCGCTCTGTTTCAGACTGTCATCGCCGGCGATCGCCATCGGACCAAGTCCCAGGTTATCCGAATGGTCGGCCACCACGATAAAGTCCAACGGGCTGACCAACTTCGCCGGGGTGCCGTTGGACGACACCACCTCTTCACCCTTGGCAAAGCGATAAGCCGCATCGGGCCCGAGGACATTGCCGACAAACGCGGCATCTGCGGAGTAACTGGTGTGGACATGGGTATCGCCAAAATAAGCCTGCTTGGCGCTGGCTGCGTCGCTACCGAGGTAGGCATCGCGGCCGACGACTTTTTCCTTGCTACGTGCGCCACCGGAAACCCACGGTGAATAATGGACCGACTTGCCGGTGATCAGCGCAGGCTTGTCGCCTCCTGTTCCCGGTTCTGCGGCCACCGGCGGCGACACCAGGTAAGCCGCAGCGATAGCCGCGTACAGTGCTTTGCCCCTGTTTTCTCCTTGGGTCTTCCAATTCATGACTTTTTCCTTATATTTTCCCATTATTGGATGTTAGCTGCCGATCAGGCAATCCCAAAAGTACGCCCGCGGAGATTGGCTGAAGGGCACTGTCTGGTTTCGTGAAATTATCTTTACAATGTTATAAATTTTTGTCAATGTAAAGTCTTCGCGGGGTCAGCACCACCGAAGCCGCCGGGTATTCCGCTGCGGCCCGCATTGGCGAATACGGCATCCAGTCGACCAAAGCGCCTGATCACGGCGGCTATCGTGCCGCGCTGCTGAGCGTCACTTTTTACATCGCAGGCAAGCGCGAGACATTCGCCATTACCCAACCTGGATGTTAACGCTTCCAGCGCATGCAGGGGGCGAGCGGCCAGGCCCACCCGATATCCAGCGGTCACTGCCTGCCCGGCGGTCTCGGCGCCAATGGCGCTGGAGGAGCCGGTAATCGACCTTAAATCTCCATCACCCGCGCCCTGCTTTTCTCGTTGTTCAAGCCGCTGAAATCATTGCGCCAGGAGCCGCGCAAACCAAAAATATTGCCCCACGCGCCCGGCGATTTGCCTGATTGC
>JAHEGP010000336.1 GCA_024645065.1 Cellvibrionales bacterium
TTCGCGCCGGCGTTTGCGCCAGCCTTATCGGCTTGTCGTCCCTGGCCTCGGCCGCTACCTCATCCGTCTTCCAGGGGGTAACGTTTACTGCCGATTGGAATAATAAGGTTCTCACTATCGGAATTGATGCCCGCAACCCGCTGGGTGACTGGGCGAGTGCCACCCATATCGAGGCGATAGCCATCAACGATACCGGCAAATACTCACTCCCTGGCAGTGTGATGCTATCGGGTCCTGCTGGTTCAACGGGGTTCAGTGGCCCCATTGAAGCCAGCGGGCTGAACGCTGGCGGATGCCATAAGGTTGGCAGCTCCGCACCGCACCCCTGCTGGACAGGCAAGGCGAGCCTGGAGAAGGAGCTGGATTTCGCTTTTTCCCACACGGATCCCAGTTACAAGGCCCCGCACCTGAAGGTGTTTTTCACCGATGGGGATGGCAATAAAATCGGGTCACTCTACTCCCAGACCATCGGCGACGTCTCCGAGGTGCCCGTGCCTGCTGCGGCCTGGTTGTTTGGCAGCGGCCTGATCGGCCTTGCGACCCTCAAGCGTCGCAAGACCCAGTCACCGGCCTAGGCCTCACCGGACGTAACTATCGGCCCCGCCATGCGGGGCTTTTTTTGTGCTGAAAAGGCAGCGCTCCATGCCTGACATCAGGTCACGCCTGCGGGGTTTAGTTCTCGTGGTTGCTATCCGGCCCGGCATCCATGTACCGCGGCAGATCATCGTCCGTTTGCAGCCAGGCGACCTTGCTTTGCCACCAGATATGATACCGGGGGGCGACACGGGTATTGTCATCGAGTGAGCACAGGGTAATGTCGATAGTTTTGGGGTCAAGCGTGGCCCTGAAAGCGATTTGCGTTCCGCAGCCGGGGCAGAATTCCCTTTCATGATCGGCACTCGAAGCGTAGCGCCCCACATCACCCTTCGTATACATGAAACCGGACAACGGAATTGTCAGCCAGGCCAGCACTGGCGCGCCACTGGAGCGCTGGCATAGCGTGCAGTGGCAGAATCCCGCGTCGATAAGATCAGCCTCGATGGAATATCGAACAAGCCCACACAAGCATCCGCCCTCGGCCTTCACAGCATCCTCAATCGGGACCGTTGCAGACTGCTGATTGTGACCGGCAACTTTTTTGCATCCGCGATAGCCAGCGTCTTAAGGGGCAAGAAAACCACCGCGACAGCTTTGCAACCATTATTCATACCAACCCCACCGCCCTGCTAACGAGGGCGCTATGCGCCCGGCTGTATGAGGTACTTTTCATACCCCGCCTCTGCCAATAAGGCTTTTGCGCGTTCGGCATCTGCCTCCGCTACCTTGACATAATAGGACTGATCGGCACCCGCTATTGAAACGTGCCCCGAACCACTGTACTCCAGCAGCTCGACACCCTCGCCGATGAGTATCGACTTCATCACCACTGCCATACCCATATCGTAGGATCGAGCTACATCCATCACCGGCTCCTGTCCGCATGCCCCGCCTGTGTTGGCGTGGCCGTAGAGCAACCATCAATCCGCTGCCAGCGGTCTGGGGTACAGTATTTCAGCAAGCAGGCTTTACCGCCACGGCCTCAATCAGGCTGACGCGCTCCTCATCGAGATTGCGATGCAGGTTATAGGCCTTGGCCTGGATGTCGTCACCCACCAACAGGTATACACCCAGGATCGGCAGGTCTGGCTCCCCCACAGGCGCCGTCACATCTGAAAAAGCACTCCGTGCGAGATCTGTCTTGTCGTTCCAGACTTCAATCTCGAAGCCGGCCAGTGTCAATTGGTCACGAAATGATTGGGGCGGCAGCAAAAAACTCATCGAGGAATCTTGCGCCCAGGGCACCGGGAAATGCAAGGGCGTGTTTTTGTTGCCGCAGACCTCATAAAAAATGGCCCGACCGCCGGGCTTTATCACACGGCAGGTCTCCGCTAGCCATGCCAGCTTATCCTCGACATTCATGTTCATTTGCAGCGACCAGACACCATCAAAGGAACGATCTTCAAAGGGTAGTTCCAGGGCACTGCAGGCATGGAACTCCACCCGCTCCATAGCCAGCAAGCGCGTCAAGCGCCGGGCCGTATCAATATAGGCTTCACTCAAATCGATGCCGGTAACACGACAGCCAGTCTGCCGGGATAAACGTCGCGTGGAACCTCCAATGCCGCAGCCTACATCCAGGATATGCATATCGGGGGTAAACTTCGCAAGCGCAATCAACTCCCTGGTTGCGGCATCGCCACGGATGTGGAATTCATCGACAGGCTGAAGATCATCCAGTGTGATAGTCGCCAGGTTCTTGCCCAGCTTATCAAGACCCTCGATGATTCTGTTATACAAATCGTTGGGCGAGTAATAACTGCGAATGTGTTGTAGGTCACTGGCCATGATCGACTCTTACCCTCTGTGCCCTGTCAGTGGGGAAACGTGTTCTGTTGGCGTGCTCCTGCGCATTGACTTCCCTGGCGGGCCAGTACTTGCCCCGGCGCAGCTCGCGGCATGGTGGATCAAGCACGACCACCAAAACCCCCGAATCAGCATAACTGTGGCAAATTGATGTGGCAACCAGAGAAGTCTATAGCCAGCCTGGTTGCCGTCCACGGGAGTATTCGGGATCGTCGGCTGACACCCCCAGCCAGCCGACGACCCGCTGAAAAACCGCATTTATAATGCCCCTCGAGGAGCGGCGAAAAAGCCGGGCGAGCTTTTCGTTTTGATGTGGTACCCTGATTTACCCGCGCTATCGGTCACACCCCCCACGATTCAGGATAAAGGCACAGCATGAAAGGTTTTACCGCGAAAGATGTCCCCGACCAAACAGGCAAAACCGTGTTCATTACCGGCGCCAATACCGGACTCGGTTTCGAGGCGGCGA
>JAHEGP010000116.1 GCA_024645065.1 Cellvibrionales bacterium
AAGCTGGCGGCAGGCCCCATTGCGCTGATCGACCCTTACCGGCCGGCAGCGCCAATTGCTGTCCATCGCGGTCAGCCAGTTAGCCAGCAGGCTTTTCTGCAGCGGCTCCTGAGCCTTGCGCGGCAGTTGCCCGCTGACGGAAGGGTAATAAATCTGTGCCGCAATCGCTATTACTTCATGCTGGGTTTTGGCGCCGCACTGGTCGCTCGTTGTACCAGCATAATGCCACCCAACCGCCAGCCGGGCACACTGCGCGATGTCGCCGGCGCCTATCCCGGCAGTGTTTGCCTGTGCGATGAGCCTGGTGAAAGCGCCCTTGCCGACCTGGAAATTGCCTGCATCCGCGTTGATCTGCAGAGGGATGTCGTGGCGGCAATTGATGCTCCACCGCTCATTGCGTCAAGGCAAGTGGCAGTGATCGCATCCACCTCCGGCAGCACTGGCCAACCCCAGTCCCATGATAAATGCTGGTATACCCTCTGCGGCACCGCCAGGCTGCTCGCGCGACGGCTGGTGCCAGCGGGGGAGCATCCGGCGATCGTTGCGACAGTTCCCTCGCAGCATATGTACGGACTGGAGATGACCGTCATGATGGCATTGCAGGGGGGCTGCGTAATGGACGATGGCCATCCGTTTTATCCCCGCGAGGTCATCGAGGCGCTGCAGCGCTGGCCGGGTTCACGAATGCTGGTGACCACGCCTGTTCACCTGCGGCATCTGCTGCAAAGCCAGCTCCAGATGCCGGTGGTTGAGCAACTGGTCTCGGCGACCGCGCCCCTGGATCAGTCGCTGGCCAGCGCCGCGGAAACACAATTCGGGGGGCGGCTGGATGAGATCTTCGGGTTTACCGAGGCAGGCTCCATTGCAACCCGCCATAGCTCAAAGGAGCAAAGCTGGAACCTGCTCGACGGTATGAAACTCAGGCTCGAGAATAAGCGCATGGGCGTGACAGGCTGGCAGTTACCGGCTATGGAAGCATTGCACGACGCCATCGAACGGATCGATGATCAGCGCTTTCGTTACCTTGGGCGCGCATCGGATATGATCAATGTTGGCGGCAAACGCGGGTCCCTGGTTGAGCTGAACCAAAAGCTGCTGGCCATCGACGGTGTCGTCGACGGAGTGCTGTTCCTGCCTGATGATAAGTCGCAGAGACCTGCCGCAATGGTTGTTTCAGAGCTCGAGGAGCGCCAGATTATCGCTGGCCTGGCTCGCTCAGTCGATCCGGTCTTCATCCCGAGGCCGTTAAAAAAGGTCGCGCGAATTCCGCGCAACGCCACCGGCAAGGTCACCCATGAGGTATTACAGCGAATGTTGAGAGATGGCGGTGACTGAGCCCGCTATCGTCCGGGAATTCCGGGTGCCTGCCACACACGCGTGTTTTGCCGCCCACTTCCCGGGCCGGCCACTCGTCCCCGGGGCGCTGTTGATGCAGTGGTTGTGCCAGGCCGCACTCTGGCAATTCCCCGACTACCGGGTGGTTGCGGTGCCGTCAATGAAGTTTCTCCGGCCACTGCTGCCAGGAGACGTTTGTACGCTGAAACTGCGCTATGAACTGCCACTTGATCAGGTCCGGGTTGAACTTGTGCGTGCCGGCGAAACCATATGCCAGGGTGTTCTTGGTTTGCGGCAGGGTGGGGCCACGTCGCGGTGAAAACGAAATGGCAGCAGCAGCGCGAGCGCAGCAACCGACTCGGAGTCGGTATCCTGGTATGGGTGGCGCTGAATATGGGGCGCGGGCCACTGCGCCTGTTACTCTACCCGGTGGTGTTCTATTTTTTTGCTACCGGGGCGGATGCGCGGTCGGCCTCGGCCGCCTATCTACGGCGAGTCAATGCTTGTGAACCGAGTTGGCAACAGGTCTTCCAGCACCTTTACACCTTTGCGCTGGTGGCAGCCGATAGACTGTTTTTTCTGACGGGTAAGATGGACCGCTACGCCATCAGTGTCAGCGGCGAACAGGTTTTTCGCGATATCATGGCGCAGGGCAGAGGGTGCTTGTTAATGGTGTCGCATTTGGGTAGCTTTGAGGCGCTTCGAGTTATCGGTGCCAGGGAGCAGTCCCTGCCAGTGCGCATTCTGCTCGATCGTCGCCAGAACCCGTTGGTTGGAAATGTCATCGATAGCCTCGATCCTGAGCTGGCCGCGGGTATCATCGATGCGGGGCAGGCACCTGCTGAACTTGCACTGGCGATCGACAACTGCCTGAAGCGGGGTGAACTGGTCGGTATCATGGCCGACCGCGCCGCAGCGACCGAGCCCTGCGCAGGTGTCGAGTTTTTTGGCGATGAAGCCCGGTTTCCCCTTGGCCCCTGGCAAATGGCCTGGGTGCTGCGGGTGCCGGTGATACTGTGTTTTGGCTTGTACCTCGGAGGTGAACGGTATCAAGTCAGCTTCGAGCTGATGACCGGGGGGCTTGAGGGCAGCCGGCGCCAGCGCCGGGCTGTCATCCAGCGATCCATGCAGCACTATGCCGGGCGACTTGAGCACTATGCTGCCCTGGCGCCCTACAACTGGTTTAACTTTTACGATTTCTGGGCCGATGAATCCTCTGGCGATAACTGATTACACGATTACCACTGCGCTGGGCGCCGGGCTGCAAGCCAACTGGTCGCGGGTCACCGCTGGCCAAAGTGGTTTGCGGTCGATCGACTTTCTGGATATCGATGATATCCGGACATGGGCAGGTGCTGTGGCGGGAGTCGACGACGTGGTCCTGCCTCCGGGCCTTGAGTCCTTTGACTGTCGCAACAATCGTCTGGCGTGGCTGGCTTTACAGCAAGATGGCTTCAGGGCGGCCGCAGCGGCCGCTGCCGAGCGCTATGGGCCCGAGCGGGTGGCAGTATTCATGGGGACCAGTACCGCTGGCATACACCAGACTGAACTGGCCTACCGCGAGCTCGACCCGGTCACCGGGGCGCTGCCTGACTGGTACCAGTACCCCGGCACCCATAACAGCTACTCGATTGCCGAGTTCACCCGCCTGGCCCTGGGTGTGAGCGGTATCAGCAGCGCCATTTCGACCGCCTGTTCCTCGAGCGCCAAGGTTTTCGCCTCGGCCTGGAGAGCCCTTGCCTGTGGATGGTGCGATGCCGCGGTTGTGGGGGGCGTCGATAGCCTGTGCCTGACTACGCTGTATGGCTTTAACGCCCTGCAACTGGTTTCACCGGAGCCCTGTCGTCCCTGTGCTCCCTCGCGCAGTGGTATTTCGATTGGCGAGGCCGCCGGCTTCGCCCTGTTGCAGCGCGACCCCGGGTCATCGCGCTACGCCCTGCTGGGTTATGGTGAGAGTAGTGATGCCTATCATATGTCTTCGCCTCATCCCGAGGGCGACGGCGCATACCTGGCGATGCAAGCCGCGTTGCAACAAGCCGGTATCGATGCCGCCGAGGTCGACTACATCAACCTGCATGGTACCGGTACCCCGGCCAATGACGCGGCTGAATGTTGCGCCGTTACCCGATTATTCGGCGGCGATGTCGCCTGCAGTTCGACCAAGGGTTGGACCGGCCATACCCTGGGCGCTGCAGGTATTGTGGAGGCCGTGCTTTGTCTCCAGAGTCTCGAGCATGGGCTGGCGCCACAAACCCTGAATACGGTTGAGCTGGATCCTGCACTCGGGGCAAATGTATTACTGGCCCCGAAGCATGCGGCGCTGCAGGTAGTGTTGAGCAATTCATTTGGCTTCGGCGGCAGCAACTGTAGCCTGCTGCTGGGTACCCGCCCATGACCCGCGTGTTTGTCGAGTCCGTGGGGCTGTTTGCTCCCGGACTGGAAAGCTGGGCAGCGGGCCGCGAGGTACTCAGTGGGCGCTCCCGCTATTGCCTGGAGCCGCTGTCAAAGTATAGGCCCGAAGGTCTTCCGCCCAATGAGCGACGCCGTGCAACCGAGGTGGTGCGCCTGGCTTTTGGTGCCTGTGAAGACGCCATTGGCCAGCGCATCGAGCAAGCGGCAGCGCTGGCATCGGTGTTCGCCGCGTCCGGAGGCGACTTCAAGGTCAACGACCAGCTCTGCCGGGTGCTGGCCAGCAAGCAACGCATGGTCTCTCCGACCCAGTTCCATAACTCTGTGCACAATGCGGCGGCAGGGTACTGGAGTATCTCTACCCACAGCAAGGCTCCTTCGGTCAGTTTGTCAGCCTTTGACTACAGTGTTGCTGCAGGGCTGCTCGAGGCCGCGGCTCTGGTCGCAGTGGAGGGCTGGCAAACCCTGCTGGTGCTCTACGATAACAGCGTTGGTTGGCCGATGCAGGGCAAGCGCGATGTAGGACAGCCCTTTAGTGCGGCACTGTGGCTGACACCGCAGCGCAGCGCCGAGTCCCTGGCGAGAATCGACATCGCGCTGGTGCCGACCGGATGTCGGGAAACAGTATCGGCAAACCTCGAACTCGAAGCACTGCGGTGCACAAACCCTGCCGCTCGCGCAATTCCCCTGCTGGAACTATTGGCAGCCCGGTGTGACGGTGAGGTCGGGCTAACCACCGCAGGGGGGCAGGGGCTGCTATTGACGGTGGCAGCATGCTGATGGACCGCGCGGCCATTGCAGGCCTGATCCCCCACGGCGAGGCCATGTGCATGCTCGATGGCTTGACTCATTGGGATGCCGATCGGATTGAGTGCTGCAGTGAGCGGCACCGTGCCGCCGACAACCCCTTGCGCGAGCAAGGCTTGCTGCACAGCGCTTGCCTGGTGGAATTCTGCGCCCAGGCGGCGGCTTTGCACGGTGCCTTGTCGCAGCAGGAGGGGCCTGGCTCCCGGGCGCCGTTATTCTACCTGGGAGCGGTCAAGCGCTTGCAGCTGCATCGTCAGTACCTGGATGAATCCTTGCCGACCCTGCAGCTATCGGCCCAATGTGCGGTGAGATCCGCGACCGGGTCGATCTACCAGATCAGCGCCGCGGCGGGATCAACCTTGCTGTTGCAGGGCCGCGTCGTGCTTGCACTGCCAGATGCGGTTTGAAGCCGGCAGGGAATGGCAAGAATGAGCCAGGGTCGCGCTTCGCTCAAGCCGGGAACGGTCCATTTATGGTTGGCCAACTGTGCTGAAATTCGTGATCCGGCGCTATTGGCGCGCTATCGTGGATGGCTCAGCGGCGCGGAGCATGCGAGACAGCAGCGTTACCGCTTTGAGCGTGACCGACACCGCGATCTGGTTGCTCGCGCACTGGTGCGGACCAGCTTGTCGCGTTACGCGCCCGTTGATCCCGGTCAGTGGCAATTTGAGCAAGGAGAGCACGGCAAGCCGCGCCTGCACCATCCACCCCTCGGGCTGAACTTCAACCTCAGCCACAGCCATGAACTGGTAGTCTGTGCGATTGCCCTGAATCCGGTCGGTATCGATATCGAATACTGCGGGCGCCCCAACGATGTGCTCGCCATTGCCGAGCGCTACTTCTCCGCCGTTGAGTCCAAAGCCCTGTTTGCATTGCCCCCGGATGAACAACGGGAAAGGTTCTTCGACTACTGGACCCTCAAGGAGGCCTACATGAAAGCCCGAGGCGAGGGAATATCGCTGGGCCTTGCTAATTTCAGCTTCCGGTTGTCATCAGCTGACGCTATCACCATTGGTTTTGCTGAAAGCTTGCGCGATGACCCCGACGACTGGCAGTTCGGGCTTTTTCGTCCGCAGCCGGGTTACCGCATGGCCCTTGCGTTGCGTCAGCGCCTGGCTCCCCTGACCGTGGCTAGCTTTCATGTAGTGCCGCCGGTGCAGTTGTGACAAGGCGACAGCGATGGAGTTATTGCGCCTGATTCAAGCGCCACGCCGGGAGCGCACCTGAATGGCACCACCAGCATTCACGGGGGCGCCAATGTGCCCAGGGCGCTGGTGCGCCGAGGAATCGTATTTCAGCCTGCGTCGCTCCGCTTGCCGGCCGATGTTCAGCGCTTGCCGCCGGCCTTTTCATCATCCTGCTTGATACCCTCGACCTGCAGTATCAAATCGACGGCTGTGGCCGAGGGTCCGAGGGACTTGGTCATGCCGTAGTCTTTCAGCACAAGGCGTGTAGTGCCGGTAAAGCCCATCCGAAAGCCGCCCCAGGGGTCGGGTCCGGCACCCACCTTTTCCGCGTCGATAGTAATTTCTCGGGTCACGCCGCGCAGCGTCAGGTCGCCGATGATAGTGAGTTTGTCCGCTCCGTTGGCCTCGATGCGGGTGCTGTTAAAGCTGGCATCGGGATACTTTTCGACGAAAAGAAAATCCTCGCCCCTGAGATGCTTGTCGCGCTGGGCATGGTTGGAGTCGATACTCGCGGGGTTGATCGTCACGGCGACCGACGCTTGTTCCGGTCGATCTGAATCATAACTGAAATGCCCGTCAAACTCGTTAAAATTGCCCACCAGCCAACTGAAGCCCAGGTGCTGGATGCGAAACTGGATGGCGGCGTGCATGCCTTCAATATCGATAATGTAGTCTGCACTGCGTGCCGGCGCACTGATTAAGATGGTAGAGCCAACAAGGCCCATTATTGCGAGTAGGCGCTTCATTGTGTCACTCCTTTCAGGTTTGACTTGGGAATACCCCGCCAGATTCCGCTTGCAACGGGCAAGCGTTCGGTTGCATGGTCGCTGCTCATAACCCGACTATACGGCGCAAGGTTCGATCGCGATCAACCAGATGGTGCTTGATCGCGGCCAGGGCATGCAAACCGCCCGCGATAACCAGGCTCCATCCAATCCAGCGATGCCACTTGCCGGCGACGTCTTCCTGTTGCTCCAGCGGCAGCGGGAGCGACGGTACTGAAAACCAGTTGAATACCGGCACCGCGCGGTCACCTGCGCTGGAAATCAGGTAGCCGCTGACAACAATCGCGAGCATCAGAGCGTAAAACAGGCTGTGCACTGCCCGCGCCGTAATTCTTTCCATCGCATTCAAGCTGGCCAGGGGCGGTGGCGGAGGATTGAGCCATCGGGCCACCAGGCGAACGAGTAGCAGTGCGCCGAACAGTAAACCCAGGCCTTCGTGCAGGTGGGGCGCACGGTTATACCAGGGGCTGTAGTAGTCGAGATCGACCATGAAATAGCCAAGAAAAAAGAGCCCAAATACTGCGGCCGCCATCAGCCAATGGACTATTATGCTGAACCAGCCATATTCGTTTCTGCTATTCAAAAATGACATCCGTTTTACTTCGCCTCGGCGTTGGCAGCCCATTGCAGTGCAACGCAATCAGGTGTCTGCATACAAGGTGGGTTCAGGTATGCCGTTGGCCTGCACTTGCGAGGCCAAGGGGTCAGGCCGATCGGGCGCGTCATGGACTCCGCCATTTTATACTACAACCCACGCAGGGGATCTGTGGCAGCGGGGCTTCCTTGCCGGCGAGGAGGCAATCCAGGGCCGCTCGCAGATCATCGCCGCCAGGCTCGATATCATTGCCTGGCCGCGAGCTATCGAATTGGCCGTGGTAGTAGAGTTGGAGCTTGGTATCGAACAGGAAGATATCCGGGGTGCAGCTGGCCCGGTAGGCGCGGGCCACGTCCTGGCTGGCATCAAAAAGATAGGGAAAGGGATACTGTTTCTCCGCCATATACTGTGGCGCATCTTCCGGGTAAGTATCCACATCGTTGGAATTGATGCCGATGATTCCAATGCCGCGCGCTGAATACGCTGCCGCCAAATCCCTCAAGTCCTGTTCAATATGTTTGACGAAGGGACAATGATTGCAAATGAACAGGATCAGCGTGCCGCGTTCGCCCCTGAGCTGCTCCAGGCCGGCGTGGGAGCCGGTCGCCACGTCCAGGAGTTCGAAATCTGGTGCCGGTGTTCCGGGTCGAACGGGATTGGATTGAGTTCTGGCCATTGCATCCCTCCCTGAGAAATCTTATGGCGCAACAGTTTATCGGCTTCAGAGGCTGATGGTATCTCTGGCTGCAGCGCACCTTTGCGGTCTCGAAGGCCGCTTCGATTGTCGTCCTGGTGCGCTTTAAGTTAACGCGTATTCAGCAACAGATACGACCGCCCACGCTTATGCTGGTATTCAAACCACCCCGGTGCCCCCCAAAGCTCGACGTTCCGACACTGGCGTAGACATTGGGTTGGCAACTGCTAATGCTGACTGCGATGAGGCTTACGGCAAGGATTCTGATAACCAGGATTGCTGCTTTGCTTTGCATTATGTTGCTCCAATAGTGTTTTGCCACGATCCCGGATGTGCCGCTGGCATGGCCGGATTGACCCGGTCGGCAGGGCCGCGCGGCGTATTCCAGGTCCCGTGATTTATCGGGTCCAGGTCTGGACGATCAGTCCGGCACCAGTGGGGTCGATGATGATGGCCAGTTCACCACCGGGCTGAGCCGACGCGCCGCGATACCATACCTTGCCACCCAGCTCTTCCGCTTTGGTGGCAATGACGCCGGTATCGGCAACCCGAACGTAGGGAACCCAGGTGGGCGCCAGATTGTCAACGGGTCTGTCGATGATGGCGATTCGGGGTTTACCGCTGGTTTCCAGGAATTCGTATTGCCTGCCATCGCCCATGGTCTTCGACCCGAGAGTGTAGCTTGCCAGCTGCCGGTAAAACGCGGTGGCCTGGCTCGAGTCGGTGGTCCACAGTTCATGCCACATGAAGTCGTTGATGCCGGCTTCCCGGTCCAATGGATCGCCGTCGCGGGTTTCAAGGAGGGCAAAGTTGGCCCCCTGCGGGTCTTTTGCCACCGCCAGTTCACCCCGGTCACCGGCGTCGGTTGGCCCCCCGAGTATGGATCCGCCGGCGCTTTTGATGCTGCTGACAGCGGCGTCAATATCATTGACCGATAAAGCCACCACCCATTGGGAGATGTTGTCTTGTTGTTCAAACACCCGGGCGTCGACCATTCCGCCTATGGGCTCACCAGCGTGCAGAATGATACTGTAATTGGTCCGTGGAACGGCCCTGAAGGTCCAGCCGAACAAGTCACCATAGAAGCGTTGGGACACTGCCGGGTCCTCGGATATCAGGTCGCGCCAGATGACCTTGCCCGGGAAGCGGGCCGCAGTGGCCTCTGCTGTGACCGATGGCAGGTTCAGGCTGGAACAGCCGATAATGGTGAGTAAAAATAACGCGCCGGCGATGCGGGTCAGGATTCTCAATGGTATTCCCCCGGGACTGTTGCTAGCTTGGTTTGGCCTGGCGCTAGTGTAACGGGATTGCATTTTGCAATCCAGAAGCGGTTCGTGGACCAGTGGTGCTGGCCCGGTACTGCCAACAGCAGAGCTAGCCAAACAATTTGGCAACCCCATAAGTGATCGCGTTTTCCACCCGCAGAACCCGCGG
>JAHEGP010000117.1 GCA_024645065.1 Cellvibrionales bacterium
GTATGACCAGAGCCCCTGCGGCACTAACACCCGCTCGATGGTGGAAAGTTGCGCAGCGATGCCAGCATCGGCTCCCGCACGGTGCACCGCATCAATCATCAGCGCAATCGGCTCAAGCGCCAGGCCTGGATCGTCCTGGCGTTGCTCTATGATTCCTATACCCACCAATACAGGTGTTCGGGGATCCAGCTCCGACATATTGTTCACTCCACTTTCCAGGTTTCTGGCATGTCATTGGGACTTATTGTAGCGATAATATCACCGCTGGCGATCACGGTATTTCGGGTATTGGCGAGCTGAGCAACAGAATCAGCCCGCAACAGGCTCTTGGTCTCGCAGGCAATGGTTTGGGCCGCACCCGGCTAGTCCTTGCCAAGAGTGATAACGACGCCCTGCCGCTTTGGGATTTTTCGAGAAGCCGTGCAGCGTCTCGGGATTCACCCCAAGGGTGCGCAGAGTTACAGTTTCTATCGCATACATATCAGGCACTTATTGAATATCGAAGAGTTCGACTGCGGTTTCCAGGATCATCGACTTTTACGGTCCCGGCATTGCCGGTCGTGTACCGGGACGCTATTACGGAAAAGGTGTTCCGCCCGCAGCTAAAGCCACAGAGTTGAGGACGGATAGGTCACTGGATAATGCCTAGAAAGAACTCATCCCGCTCCACTCCATAAAGCGGCAGACGAGATTTTTCAGCGCTGACTGTTCTGCATAGCGGTCATAGTCGGCGGTAAAAATGCGCCCCCCCTGATTACTCCAGGCACTATCGAAGTAGGCGGTGGCACGCTCGAACACCGGCTCCGAGCTGTGACCCCAAACCACCGCATTGAGCTCCAGGTTGAAGTCGCCAAGGTTGCGCCGGGTAAAATTGGCCGACCCCAGCAGCAGGTTTGCATGGTCCCGCTCATCCCTGGTCATCAGCATCTTGGTATGAAACTGTTCGCCATGAGTGGCGGCCCAGCGCAGTCGGATGCCGGGGCTTTGCAACAATTCGGCTGCAACCTGGCGATTAGGGATACCGCCCTTGGCGTGGCCGAAGGCGTCCTTGTTTGGATCGAGTATCAATCGCACTGGCACCCCGGCGTAGGCAGCCGCTTTCAGCGCTTTTACAATATCGCGATCGGACAGGTAGAACATGGCAAGATCAATCTCACTGGCTCTGCCAATCAGCTCGAGGGCCGTTTGTTTTATCTGCTGCTCACTGACGATTTGCATCTGCAAAGCGCCGCCCGAGCTCGATTCTTTTGCCGGTTTGCTCGACCCACCCGCATGGGCGTCAAGCACGCTTCGAAGAAGCTGATGGGGCCCACCGGAAAACCGCATCACCGCCTGTTCAGCCACCAGCAGGTCATGCGCTGCCGCCCCGGTAAATTGCAGTGCCACGTTTTCATGGGCGCTGCTGCCGTCATGGGCATTGGCAGAGGTAATCAGCCCCACCAGGCCTGCCGGGCCGTCTGTCACCACTACCTTACGATGATTCGCCTTGAAATTTGCCAGCGCCAGGTAAGACCTCAGGCTGACCCGACCACTGCCGAAGGGGTTGGGCAATATCCCACCGACACTGTTGCCAAAGGGTTGTACAAACGATCGCCAAAGTGCCGAATAAACCGCATTGCTGTCCCTCAGTCTCGTCAAATCCGTCGTGGTAACGTGAACACCCGCCGCCCTGAGCTTCTCTAGTTGCGGCGAGGCGATACCCGCGTATACGGTATTGATCGGATCGGTTATCAAAAAAATCTGGATACCGGGCATCGCTTTGCTGCGAGCCACGAGTCGCTCGGTGAGTTCCCGGGCAAGTTTGCGCGTAGTCTCCGGCCTGCTCCCCTGAAACTCGTTAAACAGGAACATATCCACCAGAACCAGGCTCTCGGCACCGTCTATCATCCTGAAAACGGTGTCGAAGATCTCCTGCTCGACTCGACGCTCATCGCCTTGAACATAGCTCAGGTCACGCAAGAAGCGCACGTCGGTGACCACCCTCGCGGGGCCCCGGTAGGAGGTGCCATCGGGCAGGGCTTTGCGAGTTTGGTAAATCGCTACACCGGCCAAAAGCGCCAACAGCAGCAGCAACGACAGGCGCACAAATCCCTCCAGGCTGTGGCTCGCCAGTGGTAGATAGTGATCTCCGTTCAACAGACATGCTCCCTCAGTCCGCCAAGCCGTTCCATCGGGCGGCTTCCTGGCACTCCCCCGCAAGCATATAACCCGGGGGCAACGAACAGCTTCGTAGCATCCCGCTAGTGGCGCCGGTTAACAATCAATGAGAAGGCCAGTTGCCGACAGCGGTGCCCTGGCAAATGCTGATTAAACCTGGAAACTGCAGTCGAACTCTTTGAAAATCATTAAGGACCAATGCCGCACCATCCGCCGTTACCCTGGCCCTTGCAGAAACGCTTCGACAAGCATACCGATTCGATCAGTGAATGGGTTCGAGCGCGGGTTGATTCTGGAGAACCTGCAAAGCAAGCCCTGCCGGACACGGCGGTTACGCTGCAACCGCCGCGTCCGACAAATGCTCGACAGGGCTTTCAGGCCTCGTCTTCCTCCCATACCACGGTAGCCTTGGAATCACGGTATTTTTCCAGCAGGTTCTGGTATACCGTTTCGATGGAGTTGCGCTTTATTTTCAGCGTTGGCGTCAACATGCCGTTATCCGGGGACCAGGGCTCGGATGCGATAAACAAACGATCCAGAATCTCGTGGTGCTCCAGGTTTTTATTCACCGACTTGGCCAGATCAAGCAATTGTTGCGTCAGTTCCTGCTTGCCCGCCGGAAGCATCGCCTTGGCGGTTTCTGACAACTCGATCACTGCCAGCGGCTGGGAGTGACCCGACCCCACCACGCAAACCTGCTCGATCAACGGGTTGCCAGCCAGCATACCCTCTATCTTGTTGGGCTGAACGAACTTCCCTTTCTCGGTCTTGAAAACGTCTTTCACCCGCCCGGTTATCTTGAGGTAACCATCACTGCTGATTTCGCCCCGGTCGCCGGTGTGCAACCAGCCGTCGACAATCGTCTCAGCGGTTTTTTCCGGATCGAGGTAATACCCTTTCATCAGGGTTGGCGAGCGGATCACGATTTCCCCGGCATCCGTAATCTTCACCTCGTTGCCGGGCAAGACCTTGATGGAGCCGACGGTACCGAAGCGAACCGCACCGGGAGCATTGATCGCAGGGCCATAGGCCAGGTTTTCGGTCATGCCATAGCCTTCGTTGATGCTGATACCGATCTTCTCGTACCATTCCAGCAGGTCCATCGCAATGGGCGCGGCACCGGAAATAACCAGCCGTGCCTGATCGAGACCGAGCCCTTTTTGTACCTTCTTGCGCACAAAGTGGTTAACGATCGGAATATGCAGCAATTTGTCCAGTTTCTCGTCGGGCATTTTTGCGGTGATGCCCTGCTGGAATTTCTTCCACAGACGTGGCACCGAGAAGAATAGCGTCGGGCGGGTATCAGCAAGGTTCTGCTGAAAGGTACTCAGCGATTCGGTAAAGGTGATTTGCGCGCTGGAGTAGGTTGCCGTACCGAACATCAACAGGCGCTCGGCAATGTGAGAGAGCGGCAGAAACGACAAGCCCCGATCGGCGGAGCTTATATTGAAGGTCTTGATAGAGTTGGCAGCGCCAAAGGAAAAGCTGCCAAAGGTATGCATGACGCCTTTGGGATTGCCCGTGGTTCCCGAGGTATAAATGATCGTCATGATCTCATCGGCATCGTAGACCGGAGATTCCGCGTAGGGCTGGTTGGCAGCCAGCAAATCCTTCCACTGGTGGTCTATCCGCTTCATACCGGTATCGTAGGGCATGGCAATACGAATAACGTGCTCCGGAATGCCGGGCTCCATACTGGCCGCGTCGTCCAGTTTGCCGATAATGATTGCCTTGCAATCGCTATGCTTGAGAACGTACGCGACGGACTCGGCATTTTGCATGGGGTAAAGCGGCACACTGATCATGCCCGCCAACTGGACAGCGTAATCGGAGATGAACCATTCGGCACAATTCTTGGCCAGGATGGCAACACGATCGCCCTTTGCAAGACCCAATCCGCTCAGCGCCGAAGCCATTCGACGCATTTGATCGTCGACATCGCGCCAGGTCAGCTCATCATATTGACCATTGCGTGGTTGACGCAAATAAACGAAATCAGGCTTGGTTTTCACCCATTCGTACACTTTCTCGAGGGGCGTTGGGTATACAGTCGGTGATGCTGCCATGGTGTTACCTCCAATTTATTTTGACTATGTCGTTATAGTTCCAGAGCCCTTTACGGAAGAGGGCCGCGACCGATGCCGACGAGTGCCTTGCTCGCCACCTTGCCTGAAACTCAGGGTGAGAACATAAAACCTCACTGCCGAAATGTCTACGACTATCGGTTACAGTGGTCCCTCTCGTCTCAAGCTAGAAGAACCCCAAGGGGTTGATGTCGTAGCTGACCAAAAGGTTTTTGGTCTGTTGATAGTGCTCCAGTGCCATCTTGTGCGTCTCACGGCCGACTCCGGATTTCTTGTACCCACCGAAGGCGGCATGGGCGGGATAGGCGTGATAACAATTTATCCAGACGCGACCTGCCTGAATCTGCCTGCCCATGCGGTAGGCCCGATTGGTATCGCGGGTCCAGACCCCCGCCCCCAGACCGAATTCGGTATCATTGGCTATCGCGATCGCCTCGGCCTCATCCTTGAAGCGGGTAACCGCCACTACCGGGCCAAAAATTTCTTCCTGGAACACCCGCATATCGTTGGTGCCAGACAGCAAGGTCGCCTGGATATAGTAGCCTCGGTCAAAGCCTTCGATCTTGTCGACCTCGCCACCCACCAAAACTTCGGCGCCTTCCTTTTTGCCGATATCGATATAGCCCATGATCTTGTCGAATTGCTCCAGTGATACCTGGGCGCCCACCATGGTCTCGGGGTCGAGGGGGTTGCCACGCACTATCTGCTTGATGCGCTCTACCACCATTTCCATGAATGTGTCGTAAATTGACTCGTGAACCAGTGCCCGAGAGGGACAGGTACAGACCTCGCCCTGATTAAAGAATCCCAGCACCAGGCCCTCGACACACTTACTCAGGTACTCGTCTTCGAAGTCGGCGATATCCTCGAAATAAATATTGGGCGATTTGCCCCCCAGCTCTACCGTCGAAGGGATGATATTCTCGGCGGCACACTTGAGGATATGGGAGCCCACCGGCGTCGACCCGGTGAATGCGATCTTGGCGATGCGCTTGCTGGTGGCCAACGCCTGCCCGGCCTCTTCTCCATAGCCGTTGACGATATTGATGACACCATCGGGAAACAAATCAACGACCAGCTCCATCAGTACCATGATCGACGCGGGGGTTTGCTCAGCCGGCTTCAAAACCACGCAGTTACCTGCCGCCAGCGCCGGCGCAAGCTTCCAGGCAGCCATGAGAATGGGAAAGTTCCAGGGAATGATCTGACCCACCACGCCAAGCGGCTCATGAAAATGGTACGCCACCGTGGTGTGATCGATCTCCGCCAGGCTGCCTTCCTGGGCCCGTATACAGCCGGCGAAATAGCGGAAATGGTCCGCCGCGAGGGGCATGTCTGCGGCCAGTGTCTCGCGCACCGCCTTGCCATTGTCCCAGGTCTCGGCCACCGCAAGCATTTCAAGGTTGGCCTCAATGCGATCCGCAACTTGCAACAGCAGGTTCGCGCGCTCGGCAGCCGGCGTGCGACCCCAGGCTTCACGCGCGGCATGGGCCGCATCCAGGGCAAGATCTATATCTTCGGCACTGGACCGGGCGACCTGGCAAAAGACCTCGCCGCTTACCGGCGTTACATTATCGAAGTATTGGCCGTTAACGGGAGGGACCCACCGACCACCAATGAGATTATCGTAGCGGCTCTTGAACGTTACCGGCGAACCGGCTTCGCCGGGCTTGGGAAATGTCATGGCAGTACTTCCTCCTTCGCGACTTACAATTATCGTTATAGCCCTGGCTGAGCTGACGTTTACCAGGACCCGCCAACCCCCATGGGAAACTCAAACTACCATTGTCAAATCAGGCGTGCAACCACCGCCGGAAAAAGCGCCAGCTGATCTGCCGCCCGGTGACCAGCTACCGGATTGAGAGCCACCTTGAAGCTGGCGCTAAAGCCCAAGCTGCTTGGCGATGAGCTCGTTCATGATTTCATAGGTACCACCGCCGATCGACAGTATCCGGTTATCCCGGTAAAGCCGATCCACCACGGATTCACGCATGTAACCCATCCCGCCAAAAATCTGTACCGCTTCATTGGTAACGTAATCACTGACGCTGGTTGCAAAGTTCTTCGCCATCGACACTTCCTTGATGACCTGTTGCTGATCGGCGATTTTGGCGGCAACAGCGTAATTGAACTCCCGGCTGACTTCGATGCGAGTCGCCATTTCTGCCAGCTTGTGGCGTAGCACCTGGAACTTGTGCAGTTTGCGACCGAACGCCTCACGTTGCTGCACGTAGTCGATCGCTTTTTCCAGCGCCAGCTGTGCCGTAGTCGTGGCGATCACGGCAAGATTCAGGCGCTCCATCTGGAAGTTATCCATGGCACAGTAAAAACCCGCGTTTTCCGGACCTATCAGGTTTTCCAGGGGCACCACACAGTCCTCGAAAAAGAGCTCGGCGGTATCACTTGCCCACCAGCCCATCTTTTTCAGCTTGCGACCGGTTGTGAAACCGGGCATACCTTTTTCAACCAGCAGCAGGCTGATACCGCCATGACCAGGCTCGCCAGTGCGAACCGCGACGGTGTAGTAATCGGCGCGAATCCCGCTGGTAATAAATGTCTTGCTGCCGTTGACCAGATAGTGACTCACCTTTTTTTCCGCGCGGGTGCGGATATTGGCCACATCGGAACCACCGCCTGGCTCGGTGACGGCGAGTGCCGCTATTTTTTCACCGGCGATTAACGCTGGCATCACCCGCTGCTTCATCGCCTCACTGCCCCACCTGGCGATGGGCGGCAGTGCAATGCCGATAGAGCCGAGACTCGCTACCAGACCACCGGATGTGCTGCGGGTGATTTCCTCCGCAAAAACCACCGCCATGAAGACATCGTGGCCACTACCGCCGTACTGCGGATCGAAACCAATACCCAGGAAGCCCGCCGCACCAGCCTTGCGATACAACTCGCGGGGAAAACTGCCGGCCTCTTCCCACTGGTCGATGAAGGGCAGGATTTCCTGCGCGACAAAGCGCCGGGCACTGGCCCGGAGTAACTCGTGATCGGGATTGAAATACCTGGGGTAGTTCGACAAGCTGGCCTCCCTGGATAGACCTCTACACTCAACGCACGCCCCATTTTGGCACACAGCGCACCAAACTCATGCAGCGCCACACTAATCGAGACTGCTACCGGGCGCCCTGGTGGCGCAACAGTAAGCACAAATTTCCGGCGCTCCCGGGACAGCCACCGCCAAACCCGGGTAAATACGCTGTCAGACGCGCAGCAGTACCCATGCCAGGCAGCATTTGACCAACCCTGGCACGAATATTGCCTCACGAATATTGCCTGTAACACTAGAAAGAGTACTAAAAGGACTACTGGAAGGAGTACTAGAAGTATTACTGGAAATATTATGTGCCGGGATGGCCTTCATCGCTTTAGCTCTCATGACCCCGGTACGACTCTCTTTTGGATTGTGGTAGACCCTGTAATTTGGCCCGCGACATGCGGGTCTTTTTTTAGTCTCGCGCCAGGGTTCCGTCCGGCTCACACCGGTAAAAGAAAAAGCTGCGTACTCGGGTAGAACCCCGGTATACCGGCATGCTATCCACCTGACGGCAATCGAAGCCCGGCTCGTGCAGGCCGGTTTGTTCATCCTGCTTATCGAATACTACCAGTATTCCCCGGCTTTCGGAGGTCACCTCCCCATACCAGAGCGGATACTGGCTTGGCTCGGTTTCGGTATTCTGCACCACCGCGTCGGGCTCATACCAGGCCAGAGGACCGGCGTAATGCCAGTTTGACACCAGTAGCACGGGGGCCTTGCCGCCCCCCTCTGCCGCCATTTGCTGGCGCAGGGACTGGGCCCTGGCCGCCGCCTCCTGCCACCCCAATATCCGATTCAGTGGGTGCTGGTAATCAGCAAACGGTATAAACGGCAACATTGCGACCATCGCCAACACCAGGGCGGCGCCGGAAATCCCTGCCGATACGTAAACCAGCAACCTGACGGCCAGCAGATCCCAGAAATTGACCAACCATAGTGCGCTCAATGGCGCGAGGTATGTCCAGGCCAGCAGGGTCCAGTGCGCCGATGAGCGCCCCGCCCCCGACATCCAGATAAACAGACCAAAGATCGGCAGGGCGAAGCTTAATAGAAGTCGAGGGTTGCCAGGCTGCCGCAGCCCCCAGATGACTGCGGCAATACCGCCGATATACAGCGCCGGCGAGTAGGCGCCCATTTGCTCAAGCTGTTTGTTCAGGGCTTCACCCAGTGACCATGCCGCACTGGACTCTTCGCTCTCCAACTGGTAACCCAGTTGAAATCGAAAGGACGCCCAATCGTTGGCCAGGTTCCACCACAGCACCGGGCTGACCAGCAGCGCCGCCAGGCCGACTGCAATCCAGCCGCGGGGCTTGAACAATGACGCCAGCCGGCCGTTGCACCAAAGCGCCAGCAGCACCGAAAAGGCCAGCGTGATAGCGGTATACTTGGACAACGCCGCCAGCCCAAGAGCCACCCCAAGCCCCACCCAATCGACAGGCCGGTCATCCTCGATGATGCGCAGGTTAAACCACAATACCAGCAGCCCGCTGAGCAGCAGTGGGATTTCCGGTGCCATCGCAAAGCCCAGATGCATGATGACAGCGCCCTGCAACAGCAGCACGCTATAGAATCCGAGCCAGGGTGAGGCCCGGGGAAACAGGCGCAGTGCCAACAGCGCCACCAGGTACTGGCTTGCGGTGAGGATTGCTATCGGCGCCAGGCGCATGGAAAAGTCTGTGCGGGAGAAATATTGCACCAAACCCTGCAACCACCCCACCATCGGCGGATGATCCAGGTAACTCCAGTCCAGATGCCTCCCATACAGCGCATAATGGGTTTCAAAAGTGATCAGCGGCAGGCCGGCCGCCACCAGCAAATGCAGCAGCACAAACGCCAGAATCAGGGCGTGGGTGGCGCCCCACGGCCCGAGTCGAAACGCCAGTCCCAGGCTCTGGCGGGTAGTTTCAGATTTGCCCATTGAGTACTCGCTTATAGCACCAGTCGATTAGCACCAGTCGAT
>JAHEGP010000337.1 GCA_024645065.1 Cellvibrionales bacterium
ATGAAGCTCTATGCTGCAAGGGCTGCCGTCGAGGTGGCTATGGAGGCGGTGCAGATACATGGCGGTAATGGCTATATGAGCGAATACCGGGTAGAGCAGCTGGCGCGGGATGCAAAAATCCTGCAGATCTACGGCGGGACCGATGAAATCCAGATCACCCATGTGGCGCGGGACCTGCTGCAACGTGGTGGTTGAGGGTAGGTGCCGATAATATCCTAATCTGCGACTGGCCGGTTTTTGGACGGGTCAGCGGATGACGAAACCTTGCGCCGGCGCTTGCGCCCACCCAGCCAGCGCCACAGGGCGCCGCCGGGTGCTTCCAGCCCCGAACGCACGTAGCGCAAGACATTTTGATTATCGGTAATCCAGCTCATGAAGATTTCGGCGCTGGCTTTCCCGCCCAGCAGGATCTGGTCGCCCGGTTGCAGCCGGACCTGCGGTTCCGGTAGCAGTATGTATTCATCACCGCGCTTGATCATCAGAGGCAAAGCCGGCAGTTCGCGTTCCCGGTTGCGTGGGTCGCGACAGAGAAACCCTACTCTCACCAGGCGCTTGCGCTGCAACGCTTCGTGAATAGCCGGCGCGCTCTCCGCCTCGATATCGACCGTCCAGGTGTCCAGCGGACGGTCCTCGATGGTTGCGCTGATACGCTGTAACAATTCGCGGGTCCAGGGCTCGTCTCTGAGCCTCAGCAGCCCCACGAACTCGATCATTAACGGGGTTTTGATCAGGACGAAGATTTCGTCGGCGATGATCCGGCCGGGCTCCATGATCATATTGATGTTGGCCGCCCGGAATACCGGTTTGTTGGCGGCGAGATTCTGGCGCGCAACGGTAATCAAGTCGGGCTTGAGGTTGCGCGCGGTGATGATTATCGAAAGGTTGTCGGCATCGTCATTGGTGCCTGCAATGATGCCGACCGAGTTCATGATACCGGCGAGCAGCAGCGTCTCGGCCTCGGTACCGACTTCTTCCAGGGTGCCCACAGGGGCATTGTGCAAACCGGGGTCCGGGTCGATGAAGGTCATCGAGATTCGCTGATTTTTACAGGACTCTTCCAGCGCCTTGCCAAATCGCCCATAGCCACAAACAACCCAGTGTCCCTCAGTCATTTGGTGGGGCGAGGGAAGAACCTTGTGATGAGGATTGAAAATCAAATCCTTGACAATGAAGCGGTAGGGACGGGTGATGGAGTCGACGAAGTGCTCGGCGAATATATTGAAAGGGTCAATGATATGATCGGTGCCAAATGACGCGAGATTGGCAGTCGTGCCGGGGGACTCGGTTCGGCTAATAACCTGCCGCTCGGGAAACACCAGTTTGCTGTCGATAGATACGGCGAGGTTGGTGTGGTCATCGTCGGTAAGTGCAATGACACAGGCACAGTTTTTAAGCCGCAATCCCGCCGTATTGAGCAGGCTGGGGTCTGCTGCATCGCCGCATATCGCAGGCACGGCGAGGCCAATTTGATCAGTCTCCATTGCTTCGATAACCCGGGGGTCGCTATCGATGACGACCGGCTTGATACCCTCTTCGTAGAGCCGTTGCACCAGCCTGCTGCCGGTAACACCATAACCACAAACGAGATAAAACGATTCGCGGATTCTCCTGACCCTGCGGCCAAACTTGTTGTGCTTCAACAGCCGAATAAAGCTTTGTTCCTGGAATAGCGCAAGGATCTTGGTGATGCTGTAGAGCCACCCGATGACCGTGGCATAGATGGTATAGACCGTCCAGAACCGCTGGGCGGTGGTGAAGGGGTAGGGGATTTCGCCAAAGCCGATCGTGGTGCCCATAAAGCTGACAAAATAAAAGGCGTGAAAAAAGTCCATCCGCCAGGGGTTGCCCTGGTCATCGGCTCCCGGTATCAGTACGAAACCGAGTATAGAGACAGAGTAGACCACGACAATCGTAATCATCGGCGCCCTCAGGCGGCGCAGAAACAAATAGATGACGTGCTCTTGTTGCATCAGTTTTCGATCTGGCAGTTCAGGGATTTGCGCAGCCCTGACAGGGGATTGCGAACTCCAAAGGCGCCATTGTCAGTAACAGCCGCTCTCCTGGACATGAGCGCGAGCTGGGCTGCCACGCAAGGCCGACGGTCAACGCTATCCTGGTTCAATCGCATGGGAATTTCACTCAGAGCCACGGTTCACTCCGGGTGCCCGGTTAGTGCCGGACCATCATGGTTTCCAGTATCAGTAGAATAACCGACGTGACATTCGCTAACAGGGCGCCGGCGGACAGGGATACGATACTGGCCATCATCGCCGGACTCAAGCCTGCTACATGCAGATGATTGGCGAATGCCCATACTATAGTGGCCGCAATCAACTGCAAGTCCGCTACCAGGCTGGTGGCCAGTAGCACCGCTCCGACATGGGTGCGGTCGCCGAACTTCATGATGGTTGCCACCAGGCTCACCACGACCGCCGCATAGAGCTCGTATACATTGTGATGCTCCGGGTTGTCGATATCGCCGAGGACAAAACCGAAGTTCAACGTCATTGAGAGCAGGATAAAGAACGCAAAGACAACTTTCTCGGTATTCATGGTGATTCAGGCATCCCGTTCATTTTTTATCCAGCGAATATAGGATTAATCGCTATGCAGGTCAACCTGCTCCCATGGGTGGCGCAGCTTGCAGTTCAGCGCGGCGCCTGCAGCCCTGCCACTCGGCCGGGGGAGTGCAACTAAATCTCCTGGGCCCTGGCAAAAAATTCAGCCCGCTCTTCCGGCTTTGGAATATGCTGTGCAAGAGCGGCAACACAAGCTTTTCGATCGCCATTCTCAGCCCGGGCCTTGTGCACCAGGCGGCTGGCGATAGGCCCGACGTAAAACGCCAGGAGGGTC
>JAHEGP010000118.1 GCA_024645065.1 Cellvibrionales bacterium
CTCCGATCAAGGGGTTGGTAAACCGCTATATCACCTGGGGAATCCGGGCGCTGATAGCGGGATTGTCAAGTGTCTTTGATGCCGGCTTGAAGCTTGCCGCAGCGTCAGCGTCCTTCTCTGCCGGCAGCTCGTCTTCCCGGCGATCGATTGTTGTCAGCTCATCGGGCAGCGCGGCCCTGGGAAATTCCAGGGGTGGCAGGGTGGAGAGCAATGGCAAGCCCTTGCTGCTTGTTTCCGCCGCCACGACCTTGGCACGAACCTCCGGGTCCCTGGCGGTCAATTCCACCCATTCATTGATCGCCAAGTCGCGATGCGGGGTTTTATATACGGCCTTGATGTCCGTTTTATCCACCCATTCCCTGTGCCGCGATAGAAACTGTCCGTGCTGGTTCTGGATAACAAATACGCTGTTCATGCGACTCCTGGTCAATCTTGCCGGGCCAGCAGCCACCAGAGCTGCTGTCACGAAGGAAAAATAATGATGCCACAGTGTTGCCGTGACCACTAGCCTCAAGCTTACGATACCGGCGCAGCCTTCAGAGCAACTTGTCAGCGACTTTCTTCCCCAGGGCCCGGGCCGTGGTCCATTTTCCACCGTACACCGTGAGCAAGCTTTGCTGCTGCACTATCTCGTACTCGCGGCTCACCTTGCGAGGGTTGTCGGCTGACCGAATGAGTGGGCGCAGACCCGCCGTGGTGGCGATAATGTCGGCGCGGCTGCGCCGCTGGTTAAAATAGTTGTTGTACTGCCATAGCAGGTATTCGATCTCCTCCTCGCTGGCAGTGATCGCCTGGTCCAGCTGCTGGCGGACTTCCGTGGTGCCTACCAGGGTATTGCCCTGGTAGGGCAGGACAAAAAATACTCGCCCGTCCTTGTCCGTTTGCAGCAAGTAAGGTTGCGCCGGTTCGCCTGCGAACAGGATATGACTGCCGCGAATCAGGTCGAGTCGCAGCTCACTGGCGATGCCGGACTGCTGCAATAACCGCTCCGCCCAGGGTCCTGCAACATTGGCGATTGCGTCGAAGCGCCATGTCCCCTGTGCCGTCTCGACCTCGCCAGCAAGGCTCAGGCGTTGCACCTCGGTGTGCTCGAGGATCTCGACCCCGGCCTCCCTGGCGCGGTCCGCCACCCATAAGCCAAGACGATAATCATCCATTTGGCCATCGGAATAACGGAACCCTCCCCGCAGGCCATCGGATTTGAGCAGCGGGTCGATATCTAGCAGTTGTTGCCGATTTAACCAGCAGTGTGGGGCGAGGTTTTGTTTGCCAGCCAGAAAGTCATAAAGGGTCAGGCCCAACTTCAGCATCCAGCGTGGGCGCGGCCCGTTTTCGTAAACCGGCATCACAAGTTGCATTTCGCGACTCAGGTGCGGACACTGTCGCAGCCACCAGGCGCGCTCTCGCAGCGCTTCGTAGACCAGCCGAATTTCAAGGTTTTCCAGGTAGCGGATACCTCCATGCAGCATTTTAGAAGAATTGCGGCTGGTCTCGCGCATCAGTTCGCCACGTTCAAACAAGGTTACACGGGCACCGCGACGGGCGAGCTCCCAGGACGTGCAAAGTCCATTGATGCCGCCACCGATTACGGCGACCCCAGGTCGAGGACTCGCTGCGATTGCGGTCATGGAATAACTCCTTTGGCGTTGCGGTGCTGCTTTTCACCCCAACAGCTTAGATCAAATTCGGTATACTAACGGATCGCTGGCGAGCCTAATGGTGAAATTGTCGCCAGCGACGGCAGCGCTTTGGCTCGGGTGCCGGGGCCTGCCGATCCTCCCCTTTAATTGGGGTTACGCAGTTCTGAGGGAAACAGCTTCCATGTTGTATTGGTTAAAAGTGTTGTCGCTGGTTTTGGCAATGGTTGTGGTGCAGGCCTGCGGTGGCGTCTCTGATGACGACGAGGACAATGGTGGAGACAACGGGGGCGGTGAGATCCCCGGTGGTGAACCGCTGCCCCCGGTAGGTGAAGTGGTGACGGTAGCCAATGGCGTGCTGCGGGGCGAGCGCATAGTGGTGGGTGACCTGGTCCTCTACCAGGGCATACCCTATGCAGCGCCGCCAGAGGGCGCCAACCGCTGGAGGGATCCGCAACCGGCGTTGGATTGGCTGGGTGTGCGCGATGCAACCCAAGCGGGTGCCAACTGTTTCCAGGGCGACCTGCGCGATATCAGTGAGCAAAGTGAAGACTGCCTGTTTCTGAATGTGGCCGCGCCGGCAGCCGAAACCGAGAACCCCCGCCCCGTTATGGTGTGGTTCCATGGTGGTGACGAGGATAACGGCTCCGGTACTCGTTTGCCTGCAGATATCGCCTATCTCGCGAGCGCCTCGGGTAACGTGGTAGTGTCGGTAAACGCACGCCTGGGCTTCCTGGGGTTTCTGGCGTTGCCGGGGCTGGAGCTTGAATCGGCTGACGGCAGCACCGGCAATTATCACCACCTCGACCAGGTCGCCGCATTGCAGTGGGTTCGCGACAACATTTCTAACTTCAACGGCAACCCCAACAATGTCACCTTGTTTGGCGAGGCTGCGGGCGGCAACGATGTCTGTCGCCACCTGGCTTCGCCATTGAGTGCGGGATTGTTTCAGCGAGCCATTATGCAAAGCGCCCGCTGTGGCCCGGCGCTTACCCGGAGTCTGGCCGAGGCCTACGTTCAGGGCGACGATTACAAGCAGCTCTGGGGCTGTGATGTCGCCGTGGGACAGGTGCTCGACTGCCTGCGACAGCAGTCTGCATTCGATTTGCGCGCGGCGCTGGCCAATGCCGGTAAGGCGAACGATTCCCTGGGCCCCGACAGCGAGGCCCAAATCCGGTTTCGTTCAGTCGCCGCCATCGATGGTCATGCCTTTGATGCTGAGATCTACGATGCGCTGCGCCTGTCACCGGCGAACATTGATGTGATGATCGGCGTTACTCGCAACGAGGGCACCTTATTCCAGCAGCGCCTTGGCAACGTCAACCCCGATACGCAGACAGGCTACCAGAGTGCCGTCAGCGGCCGTTTTCCGACCTTTAACGCGGGCGAGGTTATCACTGTCACAGAGTTACTGTACCCGCGTTTCGATTATTCCTCGTACAGCGATGCCTTTGCCGACGTATTAGGCGATGCGAACTACGCTTGCCCCGCAGTGGCTACGGCCGATGTGCTGGCCGCTGGTGGGCACACCGTTCGTTTTTACCAGTTCGGCCGGGAGGTCAGCGACGAGCTGTTACTGGCTTTGGTCGGCGCGGTAGACCCCAATGCCCCCGAGCTGGGGGCGGCGCATTCGGCCGACCTGTACTATCTGTGGAACGCCGGGTCGGTGCTGGAGGGCCCTGTCCCGGCGGTTACCGTGCAAGCCATGCAACAATACTGGGGAAGTTTTGCCGCCAACGGGGTGCCCCAGGCCGACGATCAAGCGCAATGGCCACATTACAGCGCTGATGGCGGGGAGTTTCTTGACTTTGGGTTGTTGGAGATTGCCGATTCAAGCGATTTCAAGCTCGCAAAATGTGATTTTTTTGATTCGGCAGGGCTGCTTTAAGGTAACGGTATATTTTGCAGGAGAGGCGCGGCGGCGGGAGCGATTTTTTACCGCAGCGCTAGCGCGAGTAGCGTTTGAAGATCAACGACGTATTGATTCCACCAAAGGCAAAGTTGTTGCTCATGGTGTATTCGGCGTCGATGTGCCGTCCGGCTTGACTGATGTAATCCAGCGCGCCACAGCGCGAGTCGAGGTTGCGGAGGTTCAAAGTAGGGCTGAACCAGCCCGCGTTCATCATCTCGATCGTTGCCCATGCCTCTATCGCCCCGCAGGCACCCAGGGTGTGGCCGAGGTGACCCTTGAGTGAACTGATCGGGGTGTGTGAGCCAAACAGGGCCTGTGTGGCGATCGATTCGGCGATATCACCGCGTTCGGTTGCGGTGCCGTGGGCATTGATATAGGCAATCGCATCCGGTTCCAGCCCGGCATCTTGCAGGGCAAGCTCCATCGCAATGCGCATGGTATCGGCGCTCGGCTGGGTGACGTGGCCCCCGTCGCTGTTGCTGCCAAAGCCGACCACTTCAGCGACTATGTTGGCTCCCCGCGCAACTGCGTAATCCAGGTTTTCCAGCACCAGGGTGCCGGCACCCTCGCCGATTACCAGCCCGTCGCGGTCGCGGTCGAATGGACTCGGGGTTTCTCCCGGTTGCTGGTTACGGGTGCTGGTAGCGTAGAGTGTGTCGAATACCGCCGCTTCGGTGGGGCAAAGTTCCTCGGCACCGCCCGCCAGCATAAGGGACTGGCGCCCGAATTTTATCGCTTCATAGGCATATCCGATGCCCTGGCTCCCCGAGGTGCAGGCGCTGGAAGTCGGAATAATCCGCCCCTTGATGTTGAAGAACATTCCGATATTTACGGCGGCGGTGTGGTTCATCATGCGGATGTAAGTCGTGGCGGTCACGCCCCGGGTATCATGCTTGACCAGCATATTGAAAAAATCCCGTGACGCCTCGGTACTGCCCGTACAGGAACCATAGGCAATGCCGGTCGCGCCACTGCGAATGACCGGATCGTCCAGCAATCCGGCACTCGCCAAAGCCTGCTCGCTGGCGCAGGTCGCCAGTTGCGCCACTCGCCCCATGGTGCGGGTCTTTTTCCGCGGGTAGTGAGTCGGTAAGCTGAAGTCCGATACCGGTCCAGCCAGCTTGGTATTGAGGTTGTCGTAGCACTCCCACGCGGGCATATAGCGAATGCCACTGTTACCGGCTTGCAGATTGGCATGAAAATCCTGCCAGCGGTGGCCGAGCGCTGTAATTACACCAGCACCGGTGACAACCACTCTTGCGCTCATCAAATCATGCCGCCGTTTACCGATATGACCTGGCGGGTGATATAAGCCGCGTCATCGGACATCAGGAACGCCACCAATGCGGCCACCTCCTGCGGCTCGCCCATCCGCCGCAGGGGGATTGCCTTCAGCGCCTCTTGCGCTATCGCCTCGTCCACCATGTCGGTGTTGATTAGTCCGGGTGCGACGCAATTGACGGTGATGCGGCGTTTTGCCAGTTCCAAAGCAAGTGCCTTGCTGGCACCGATGATGCCTGCCTTGGCGGCGCTGTAATTGACCTGGCCACGATTACCGACCAGCCCGGAAACCGAGGACAGGCTGACAATGCGGCCTCCCCTGCGATTGCGTACCATCGGCATAACGATCGGGTGCAGGATATTGTAGAAGCCGTCGAGATTGGTATGGATGACACCGTCCCATTCGTCGTCGCGCATCGCCGGGAAGGCGTTATCACGGGTGATGCCGGCATTACAGACCACGCCGTAATAAGCGCCGTGGGTGGATATATCAGCTTCGAGGTGCTGGCGGCACTGCTCTCGATCGCCAATGTCGAATTGCAGGATTCGGCCAGTGCCCCCCGCTGCACTGATCTCGGCCAGGGCCTGTTCGGCCTGATGCCGCTCACTGCGACAATGCAGCACGAGCTGGTAGCCCTCACGCCCCAATCGCTGTGCGATGGCACGGCCAATACCGCGACTGGAGCCAGTAACGAGAATGGTTCGGGTCATGTCGCCTGTCCTGTGCCTGCTCCAGAAGTTAGGGATTGAGGGCTGTGCCCGCAGGGAAGCGATTTTAGCGTCAATCGATGTGCAGTGTCGCTATTCTTTCGGGCGCGCCAGTTCGGCTAGTCAAGTGGCGTGCTCAGCAGGTCGAGCTTCAATCCACTGGCCTGGAACTCTACCCGGTATTCGCCGTCCCAGCTTGCAACCCGCAATCCCGGACGGCCGAGTTTTGCGACCAATGTATCGCGGTAATAGACCCCGTTGTCGCTAAAGCGCCAGCTGCTGCCATTAACCCCGGCCAGGGCGTCCTGCGGCCAGAAAACCCACTGCATAGCTACTAGCAAGTGTCGGTAGGGCAGATCCGCCGGGGCGCCTGGCTCGACTTGCAAGGCATAGCGATAGGCGTCGTAGCGCCAGGTTGCCAGGCGCTGCCCCAATGAGCTCATCACGACCAGCTGCAGTTTGGATTGGCGGATATCGACGGCCAATGTCAATTGCCGGCTGCGTGCACCCTGCGTAACAAGCAACTGTTGGTAGGCGCTGACTTCCCTGCCGAGCGCATCTGGCGACACCAGCACAAAATTTTTAATCTCGGGGTCAGCCTTGCCCGTCAGGGCGCAACCGCCAATAGTCAGATAGAGCAGAACCGCCCCCAGTACCCCGACCTTGCGTGGGTTGAACGCAGCGCTCATCGACCGCGCTCCGCCGGCAGTAACTGTCTGACCGATGGCACCAGTAACAGGTTGCAGATACTGCCCAGCAGTATGGTGATACCAAAAGCCTGCACCATTGGCGTGTTGCTCAAGGCGAGCAAGCCAAAAGACAGGCCGCTGGTAACTGCCGACAGCAGTATCGCCAGCTGATAGTCAGAATCCCCGGCTTGTGCCTCGAAAGCGAAAATACTGTAATCCATCCCCAGGCCCAGAACCAGAAACAAGGCAAAGACGTGAAATATGGAAATCGGGATGGCGGCGAGTGCCAGAATCGCCAGAGTCAGAAGGCTCGCCAGCAGCGGTATCAGCACCAGCATGGCTGCCCGCAGCGAGTGGTAGCGCATTGCCAGAAGCAGCATGACTGCGCCGTAGGCGAGCAGCAGTAACTGTCCTGCCCAGCTGCGCTGCGCATTTAACAGTTGTGACAGCTGGGCCACCCGGTCGACAAACTCCACGCCCGACCAGCGAGCAGCCAGGGCCTGCAAGGGTGGCAATTGCTTGACCCCGGCCAGGGTCACCATACTCGCGGCTCCCTGCTCGGGGTGTAACCAGAGCATTCGCTGTTGCTCGTCGGCCACTTCCAGCCAGGCCCCGGGCAGCAACCAGTTACCGGCATAGGATTCAAATGAGTGTTTGAGACCGCTAATAGCCTCGCCCTCAAAACCGATGCTTGCCATCAGTGGCCAGGCTACGCCATTGTCGCCGTAGACAGTTTCCGCCAGCAGCTCATAATCCTGCTGCTGGCGTCCCGCCGATGGCAGGAGGTTACTGATGCCCCGCCAGCCCGCGATAGCGTCGTTTGCACGCAGGTTTTCGAGCTCCAGCTGCAATTTTTCGTCCAGCCGTAAAAGATCCTCGGCGTCAGCGGCTCGAAGCAGCAAAAACTGGTTCGCGGCGAACTCCGGAAATAGCGCCTGGATTTGTTGCTCCTGTTGCTGCAGGGCGGCGCCGGGCTGGTAGAGGGCTCGCACATCTTCCGCACTTCTCAATTGCTGTTGGCACACCAACAGCGCCACCAATCCCAGGCCGATAACCAGGGGGTAGCCCTTCTTGCGCCCAGCGCCCTGCCAGATGCGCCAGGGAAATTGCGCAAGGCGTACCAACCAGAAAGGGTATTGATGTGCCTTTGGTGCAGCCAGGCGGGGATAAACAGCCACGACGAACAGCCAGGCGCCGATGAGCCCGGCAACCGAAAAAGTGGCTATCTGGCGCAAACCGGGTAGTGGTGCCTGCGCGAGGCTTGCATAGCCAATGACACTGGTAATCAGGGCCAACAGGATACCCGGAAACACCTGGCGCAGGCTGGCCTCGGCGGTACTGGCGCCGGCGCCATAAAGCCGGGTGAAATAATGCAGTGAATAGTCGATGGCGACACCGATCAAGCTTGCTCCAAATACCAGAGTCAGCAGATGGAGACTGCCAAACAGAAAATGGCACAGGCACAGGGCTACCAGTGCCCCGAACAATACCGACGCCAGGCTCAATAACAGTGGCTTCGGGGTGGCGAAACACAGCAGAAACAGGACCATGATGCCCATCGCCGAGCCGCCGCCAATCAGGCCGATTTCGTGGCGCGCCTGGCGAGCGGCAGCGGCAGCATGAAATACGATCCCCGAGCGCAGCAGCTGCGTGTCCGGGTGGCTTTGTAGCAGATCGCTCGCAAGCAGGTCGAGGCTGTTTACCAGCTGCTGTTGGGCCTCGAGGTCGAATGCGGTGTGCTCGCTGCTGGCGATTATCAGCGCATAGCGCCAGTCCGGCTTCTCCGGGGAGCGCAATATCAGGTAATTGTCTGCCAATTCCGCGCCCCCGGGTATGGGCTGCAGCGCCAACAGCAGGTCAGGGAAAAGGTTTAGCGGGTCCTCGGACGGCGTTAGCCAGCTGGCCCAGTTGCCCGGCTGGTAGAGCGCGCGCATTGCCTGGCCAGCAAGTAGCGGTGCCTCGCCCTGCCGCAAGTGTTGGCGCTGCTCGGAACTGAGCAAACTGAAGCGGTGCTCGCGGTACAGCTCGACCAGCGCACTGAGCTGGTCGCTGCGTTCGGTGTTTGTTTCGAGGCGCAGGAGTCGATTCTCCTGCAGTTGCTGATGCAGCCAGTCGGCCGCTGCCAGCATTGCATCTCTAGTGGGCGAGGCAACAAGCAACATGATGCGGTCGTTGCCCAGTTCGAACAGCGACCGGCCGGCCTGTTGACGCAATGCGTTCGAGTCGCCTTCGGGGAGCAGTGCCTGCAGGTCGGTTTCAAAACGAAAGCCCTGCTGGGATATCTTTGCCAGGCCCAGGCATAAGAGCAGGCACAACAACACCCAGCTGGCAAACAATAGTCGCCATGCTTTTCTCATGGCCCCGGAATGTGCCCGCTGTCCTGCATGGTCAATCCTGGTCACCTGCGAACAGACAGGCCTTATCGTTTTTGCGACTAAAGCGGCGGCATAATAAAGGGCTGAGTGAGGGCGGCGTTGTTATATTATCAAGCAGCATTGTATTGCGGTCGCCGCTTTGGGTATCTACCGACAAGCGCCGCAGGAACTGATCGCCCTCGAGCCGGATGTGCTGAATCACCCGGGCAACCCCGGCCTGCACCGGCACTAACTCCAGCGACCAGGCACTTTCATCGCTGCGCCAGCGGCTTTCGAAGAGCTTGTCCAGCGTTTCAAGGTTGGCGCTGAACAGAGACAGCATGACCTTGCTCACATATTGCTGCACCGGGTCCTCGGGGCCAGTCTCCAGGGCTGGGCCTTCTACCGAGTTCCAGTGGATGACATCGTCCACGGTAAATGTTGTCGCCTGGTAGAAAGGTTGCAGGGTTTCCCAATAGAGGCCGTGTTGTCGCCAGAAGACGAACCTGCCACTGGATTCGATTG
>JAHEGP010000119.1 GCA_024645065.1 Cellvibrionales bacterium
GGGCTTCAGAGCTGAGGCCTTACCCTGAACCATCGTTATTCTCGGAATCACTGCAATCATCAACTTGCCCAAAGCGTGCAGGGCATTGTGCTGCACCGGCCCTCACCCAAAACAGCCATAGCAAGCCGCCTCTATGAGAATCTGCATTGACGAGTTACATCGCTGGCAACCCCTGGGCACCGTCATTATTCGCTCCCTGGACTTGTCCCTCTACCACGCGATCGCGGTTATCGACGGACGCGAGCATTTAATAGCAGACGCCGAAGGAAAACCCTTGCGCTACCACAGCATCATGGGATTCAAGCGCAGATTGGCCGGGTTCACCATTGAGCGCATGCTGCTGGAGCAGAACAGCGCCTACGATGAGATGATCGGCCAAGCCCCCAGGTCCCAGGCCAATACCCTGCGAGTGCCCATGACGCCCTTTTATGATCCCTTCGATAACTAGAACGGGCTTTTTCAGCCCGGCGCCGCGTCCCGGCCCCGATGCGGTGCATGCGGCATCGCCATGAGGGCGGCGGGGAGGCATTGGGTCCTGGTGCTGCTAGCCGCAGTCGCCGGCTGCAACAGCGACCCCAGGCAGCACGCCTTCGACGATTACCTGACCCGACTGTCACGGGCACTCCAGCAGGAGCTGCCCCCGCAACAACAGCCGGAGCCCCTGGCCTATCCCAGCGGGCGCCAGTTAATCGAACAACACCCTGAAACCGAGCGCATTGCCCTGCTCGACTTTCTCGCTATGTCGGACTGCCAACTGCAACAGACTCTGGCGCAGCGCAACAGCTCGTTGGGCAAATTGGGCACAGAATCACAACGCTTGCTGCAGGATCTGGCTTTTCTCCGGCAGGCACCAGCCTGCATCGCCAGCTTGCGAAAACAACAAAACGACGACCTGGCGCAGCAACTGCAACGCGCCCTGGAAAACCGGCGCTCGCAACTGGCAACCATCATCTGGCACGCGACTCTGGGCGCGCGGGAGTTTGGCCTGTTCTGGCAGGCGCCGCCGCTGCTGAATGACTACCCGGAGCAAACCGGCCCCGAGCTGCTCGGGGCGCTTGAAAGTTTGCAGCGCATGAGTGCGCGGTGGCTGCAAGGTCACTTCGATAAGGAGACGAAAGCTGGACCCGGTAGCCCGGGCAACAGCTACAGCTCCGAACGACCCGATTATGCGGCAAGTTCCAGCGCCCTGGAAGCGGCACTCGACACGATTCGCGGGGGTGACGGCGGCAGGCTGTACCGAGCCCTGGCGATACAGGCGGCCCATCTGGAGCGGGGCAACGCGATGGCCCGGCAGCGCCTTGACAGCCAACCCTTGTGCTATCCCGGACGCAACAATCCCCGGGGCGATATCCTGTTTAACGTGGTGCAGAAATTCTGGCTGCAGGGACTGCAAGGCTGGTCTGCCCAGCTCAGTCAGCGGTATTATCAGCTGTGGCCTGCATTGCAGTCGCTGGAGGCAAGCCTGGCGGCGGGGGAGCCCCGCTCCTACCGCCGGTGGCGGCAACTGCGAGACCAGCGGATTGAGCAACTGGTGCATGCGCCGCGGCACCATGTGGGGGCAATCAGGCCGCTGCTGGAACAATGTGGCCTGGCACCGGGCCAGGACTAGAGATATGACCGACAGCGCCAGATTCGGGGTACCGGTAACCGCAACGTGGCTTGGCAGGGCGGGCCTGCTACCCTTCGGCCTGCTGCCGCTGGCGTTGTTTTTTTGGCCGCAACTCTCGAGCCTGTGGCTGGAACTACTGGCTAATTACAGCCTGGCGATACTGTGTTTCTTGCCCGGGGTCTGGTGGGGGATGGGCCTGATCCGGCGTCAACCGCAGCCACTGCTGGTCAGCAACGCCCTGGTCGTAGCGGCATTCTTCGCACGCTCGCTGCTTGGCGAACGGCAATTTTTACTCGTCGCTGTGGTGCTGTTTCTGGCGCTATTGGCTTATGAGCGCAACCATCCCCTGTTCAAACCGCAGCCTCGCTACTATGCCCGGATGCGCCTCCAGCTCACAACAATTGCTTGCTGCGGTCTGTTGCTGGCAGCGCTGGCAGGCGACTGAAATATTGCGAATGCCCACTCTCCCGGCGCCGATTCATGCCCCCCGCCAAAGCTCGGGCTTGGCCAGGGCGGCCAGCATCCACTGCAACGCCTTACCCTTGTTGTTGGCTTTCCAAACCAGGTACAGTTCGGCGGGCGGCACCGCCCGGGCCAATGGCACGACAATGAGCTCACCACGCTGGAGGTGATGCTGGATGCGGTGGGCCGGCAAATATCCCACACCCAGTCCCCGCAGCTGGGCATCAATTTTCTGCTGCATCGTTGCAACTCGCAGGGCCGCCTGGCGCTCGAGTACCCGCACCGTCGAGGGGGGCAGGTGACGCGAAGAATCCCGCACTATCACCGCCCGATGATGGCGTATCTCGGCCTCCTCAAGCCCACCCTTGTGCGTCGCCAGCGGATGCTTCGCTGCCACCACAAATAGCCACTGCACCTGCATGATAGGTGTACTTCGTAATCCCTGGAAGCGGGCGACAGACTCACCGGCGCCAAGCGCCAGATCAGCGCGCCCCTCCAGCACCGACTCAATGGAACCGCCGAGCACCTCTTCGTAGAGGTTGACCTCCAGCGCTGGTCTCAATTGGTAGAAGGCCTCGAGCTGGGGATAGATACACTGCGGATCGATAATAGAATCAACCGCGATGTTCAGGCACGACTCCCAGCCGCTATCGACCTGCCTGGTGGTTTCCACCAGGCGCTCGGCGGCCAGCAGCAACTCCCTGCCCTGCTCCAGTAACACCCGACCCGCGGGGCTCAGTACCGAGCGACGGCCCTCCTTGCGAAACAGGCTCACCCCGAGATCCTGCTCCAGTTTCTGCACGCTGTAGGTTATCGCCGATGGCACCCGATACAGGGCGGCGGCAGCGGCGGCAAAGCTCCCCTTGCGATCAATCGCATCCAGCACCTCGAGGGCTTCAAGGGTCAAACGGCTGGTCATGGCGCCACTCTCGTATCCTGAATTTAGTTCATATTATTTGAACATATCGTTTCCATTTTTTCGATTTTTATCTCAGATGGTAAGAATATACTGATACCAGTTCGTCATGTTCATTGAAGCAAAGGAGTCATACATGCACCGGATAACCCTGAAACAACGTTTACAAGGTAGCCATGGCGGTACTGGCATGCTGGTTCTCCGGCTTGCCCTGGGAGTCATTCTCGCCGCCCATGGTGGGCAAAAATTATTCGGCTGGTTTGGAGGTTATGGACTTGAGGCCACCGGACAATGGATGGAATCCGTTGGCTTCACCCCGGGATACCTGATGGCATTGCTCGCCGGAAGCGCCGAGTTCTTTGGCGGCATAGCGCTGATGCTGGGTTTGCTGACCCGCCCGGCGGCGGTGGTGGCGGCTTTCACTATGCTGATGGCCATGACCGTGCACATCGGCAATGGTCTGTTTCTCAGCAACAACGGCTACGAGTTTGCACTGATCTTGCTGGCCGCGTCCATTACCCTTGCAATCCAGGGCGGCGGCCAGCTAGCGCTCGATGCCCGGCTGTTCCCGGCCACCCGGCACTAGATAGCACCCGGGCCGGCAGTGGCTGGCCCGACCCACAACAATTCACACGGAGCAAGCAAACCATGGGATTATTAGTCGAAGGGCAGTGGCACACTGACTGGTACGATACCAAATCTTCTGGCGGCGAATTCATACGCCAGGATGCGCAGTTTCGCAACCAGCTTAGCCCCGATGGCAGCGGTGGCAGCTTCAAGGCAGAGCCAGGGCGCTACCACCTCTATGTGTCACTCGCCTGCCCCTGGGCACATCGAACCCTCATTTTTCGCAAGCTCAAGCAACTCGAGCAGTTCATCGGCGTGACCATTGTAAAACCCGAGATGCTGGAGCACGGCTGGGAGCTGGGCGGCGGTGGCGACCCCGGGCCAATAGCCGATATCCGTTACCTGCACCAGGTCTACACCGCTGCACAACCGGATTACAGCGGCCGGGTTACCGTACCGGTGCTCTGGGACAAGCAGGCCGGGACCATCGTCAACAATGAGTCCTCCGAAATCATCCGTATGCTGAACACCGCGTTCGACGCCTTTACCCCGGTGACAACCGACTACTACCCGGCGGGGCTGCGCGATGCAATCGATGGCATCAATGACCTGGTTTACGACAACATCAACAACGGGGTCTACAAGTGCGGCTTTGCCACCACCCAGGCGGCCTACGACAAAGCCTATCATTCACTCTTCAAGGCGCTGGATGCCGTCGAACACCGACTGGGCCAGCAGCGCTACCTGGTGGGCCCTGACATCACCGAGGCCGACTGGCGCCTGTTTACCACCTTGATCCGTTTCGACAGCGTCTACTTCGGCCACTTCAAGTGCAACCGCCAGCAGATCGAACAGTTCCCTAATCTGTCGAACTACCTGCGCGACTTATTCCAGCAGCCCGGGATCGCGGACACGGTGGATTTTGGGCACATCAAGACCCATTACTATTACAGCCACGACACCATCAACCCGACCCGGATCGTGCCACTGGGCCCGAGTATCGATTACTTCAGCCCCCACGACCGAGGCCTATAACCCCAGAGCAGGATGTTGACCCATGAATACACGCAAAAGAGCACTGCTTCAGGCACTGGACGCCCAGCCAGCCACCGACGGTGACGGAGTCAGAATCCAGCGCAATATTGCCAACCGGGCACTGCCAGGATTCGACCCTTTCCTGCTGCTCGATGAAATCGCATCGGACCAGGCCTGCGACTACATCGGCGGCTTCCCCGAGCACCCTCACCGCGGTTTTGAAACGGTAACCTACATGCTGGAAGGGAGCATGAAGCACCGCGACCACCTCGGCAACGAGGGGCTGCTGGTGAGCGGCTCGGTACAATGGATGACCGCCGGGCGCGGCGTGTTGCACTCGGAAATGCCAATGCAGGAGTCGGGCAGGCTACACGGATTCCAATTGTGGATAAACCTGCCTGCTGCAGAAAAGATGTGTGAGCCCAACTACCAGGAGTATCGCCCGCAGGATATTCCGCTGATAGCCCTGGGCGCCAGCAGCAGCGCGCGGGTAATCGCCGGCACCCTCAGTACGGCCTCGCAGTCCGTTACCGGACCCGTCGGCGGCGTCACCACCCGGCCGGACTTCTACGACCTTCGCATTGGCGCCGGAGACAGCGTAGACATTCCGCTAGAGGCCGCCAAACGCGGCCTGATATACGTTTTCGACGGCAGCGTCCTGATCGACGATGGCCAGCATCGGCGAGCTCTTGGGAAGCAGCAACTCGGACTACTGGGCGATGGTGATGGTGTCACGATCTATGCTCCGGGAGACAGCCGCCTGCTGCTGTTGGCGGGACAGCCATTAAACGAGCCCATCGTTAATTGGGGCCCTTTTGTGATGAACACCCGTGCGGAAATTGAGCAGGCGATAAGGGATTACCAACAGGGCAGCCTGGTTTAGCGCCAGGACTCGGCCCGACGTCTCTGCAGCCCGTCGGCGAACCCAGGACCACGCCAAACCTTGGCTCAACCGTCATCCTGGCGCATAATCATTGTCTTGAGCAGCAGTAATCTGTCGGTTGAGGCGAGGGGGACAAGCCCGATGCATAATGCGCTCGCATTTCTGAGGAAGGAATTGCTCGAACTTCTGCCGCCAATGCTGTTTTTTCTGCTGCTGTTCCAGCTGCTCAGCCTGGTCAGAGGCATTCTCGAAGAGCAATATGATATCACTGCGGTATCGACGGCGTCGGCCGTAATCAGTGCGCTGGTGGTGGCCAAATCTATCCTGCTCGCCAATGCCACGCCGCTGCTTGACTGGTTCAGCCAGCGCCGCCTGATCTACAACGCGTTATGGCGGATCGCACTTTACCTGTTGATTATCGTGCTGTTCCAGTACCTGGAAGAACTGTTACCGCTATGGTTTAAAACCGGATCATTCGCCAGTGCCCATGGCACCATCATTGACAGTATTCACTGGCCGCATTTCTGGGTATCGCACATCGTCTTGCTTATCTTCGTCACGTTTTACGCCCTGGGCGTCGAACTGATCAACGCCATCGGTCCTCACCAATCCCTGCAATTGTTTACCCGGCCGCGCGCCGACAACTAGCGACAGATGCTGTCCAGCCCGAGGGTCACCGCTATGGATGACAAGCTTGACCGTTCCCGGCGAATCCAGCTGGCCTATTCGGTGATTTGATCGAAATCAAGCTTTGCATCAACCGCATGCCAGCTGCCCCAAATTGACAACAGCCTGTCATTAAAAGGCAATTAACAGCCTTGCCCATCGCCCTATAATCAACACGAAATTTGATCGGATCGACACAGGCTGGCGATACGCAACAGTTAGCTTGCAAGCTCTGGGTCGACCGGGGGAATGGCGGGCGTGCTAGCTGTGGATCATCTAGCAGGGCGCTCACCGGCCTGCCGAAACTGTTTATCACAACGGGCGACGTGCCATGAATCAATACACTCGAAATCGTCTTGCAGGGCTGATTGCCGGCCTGCTTCTGGTGAGCATCGCAAACACCCAGCAGGTGCACGCGCAAACAGTTGGCGTTGAGGCCAAGGCACTGGAAAGGCTTCGCGCCATGAACGACTTCCTGGCAGAGCAAAAAACGCTGAGCGTAGATACCAGGAATAGCCTTGAAGTAGTGCTGGAAAATGGCCAGAAGCTCCAGTTCGATTACGCGGTGATGATGACCGCGCAACGCCCCGACAAACTTCTGGCCGTGCGCACCGGCGACCTCGTCAATCAGCAATTATATTACGACGGCAATACCCTGACCCTGCACAACCCCGACGACAATGTATACGCCACCGTTGCCGCACCCGACACCCTGGAAGCCATGCTCGACTATGCTCGCGAAACGCTCGACCTGGTAGCCCCGGCGGGCGATTTGTTGTATCGCAACGCCTTCGAGATCCTGACGGCTGATGTGAACAGCGGGTTTAGAGTTGGCACCACGCTGTTCGAAGACGTAAGTTGTGACCATTTTGCCTTTCGCAGCATCGAAACGGACTGGCAAATATGGATTCGACAGGGTGCCCAGCCGCTGCCCTGCAAGATGGTCATTACATCCCGCGAAATACTCAATGCGCCGCAATTTGAGGTCAACATGTCGAACTGGAAGCTCGCCGAAACCGTCAGCCTTGCTACTTTTCAGTTCAAACCCGATGACGATGATCTCCCGATCGAGTTCCTGTTACCCAAAGCCAATAGCGACTGATATCTGTATCCCAGGAGAAGGACATGCATAAGTATGTAAAAGCAAGTAGTGCAGGACTGCTGGGGATAGCCCTGTGGATGATCGGAACCACCGAGGAATCGCCGCGACAGCTAACTTTTGTCGGCGAGGCAAGCGCCGTGATAGGCCGCCCCCTGACACCGGGATCGGCTGCCGGTGTCGCGAGACGCACTACCCGACGCACAGTGGCTATCAGTGAATCGACAGCCGCTGCGGCCACACCGCCCCCTCAATCAGCCCCACAGGCCGCCACGGGTGCTGCGGTTGCTGTCGGCACCACAGTGGCGGCGCTGCCCGCTGGCTGCACGTCCACCACCATCGCCGGGGTCGGCTATTTCAATTGCGCCGGAACCTACTATAAACCCGCCTACCAGAGTAATAACCTGGTCTATGTGGTGACTCAACCCTGACCCGCCCCGGGTTTTGCCATGGATCTGCGAATAGACGATCAGCGGTCCATCTTGCACAGGGCGCTTTTTGCGCTAGCATAGGGTGTCAGCCCCAGTGACCCCGGACGATGAAATACCCGCGCAGACAATATGAACGCTACCTGAAACACGTCAAGCCTGGACGAGTCGACTGGATTGGCCTGCGTCCCGGGCACAAACAAGCCATGCTTGAAGTTGACGCCGCAATGGCACTGCAGGATCTTGGCCTGGAGGACGATCACCGGAGCAACAAGACAGCCGGCTCAAGCCGGCAGTTGACCATTATCTCGATCGAATACATTCAGCAAATCGAATACTTTTGCGGGAAGCGGGATATCGCGCCCGGCATGCTCAGGCGAAATCTGGTGGTCAGCGGTATCAACCTCGGCGCTCTCCGCCACCAGCGGTTGTGCGTGGGCGAGGCGATGCTGGAGACCACCGCCCTGTGTCACCCCTGTTCGCGGATGGAAACTGCACTGGGTCCGGGAGGCTTTGCCGCGATGCTCGGCCACGGCGGACTGTGCGCCAAAATCATACGGGGTGGGAGAATAGCCATTGGCGACGCGGTAGCTCTGGTCTCCTCTCAGGGAGAGCTGTTTTAACCACTGGCAAGGCTTGCCCCCCCGGACCCGCCCGGTGCCGAACGGGTGGCTGGAAACCTGTCGCCGGCTGCGGACGCTGCGAGCAGCGCCAGCCCCCTACGGCGGAGCTTGCCGTAATCCTGCTCAGGGCAGGTCCTTGAACAAGCTTCGGATACCGCTGCCCCAGGCCTGGGTCAGTCGGTTGTAGTACTTGTTATCCTCCGCCAGGCGCTCCTTGTTGATCTCGAAGCTATCCCTGCGATAACTGACGAAATCGATAGGCATACCCACCGACACATTGGAATGAATGGTCGAGTCAAACGATATCAAAGCAGCCTTCATGGCGAGGTTCAAACCCAGGTCATAGTCGACGATGCGATCGATGATCGGTTTCCCGTACTTGATTTCACCAATCTGAAAAAAGGGCGTATCCACCGTCGCCTCAATAAAATTGCCCTGGGGATAGACGTGGAACAGGCGCGGCTCTTCCCCGAGGATTTGACCACCAACCAGAAAATTGCAGCTGAAATCCACTGAACCCGCTGCCGACTGGCCCTTTTCGTGCTGGTTGATTACCGTGCGGATTGCAATTCCCACCAGGCGCGCGCAGTGATGCATCGACTCGGCGTTGTACACATTGGGCACTTCGGTATTGCGCGCCTCATCCCGCAACAGACTGACAACGCTTTGGGAGGTCGCAAGGTTACCCGCAGAGAGCATCACCACAGCGCGCTTTTTCGCGAGCTCAAAAACGTGCATCTTGCAAAACGTGGAGACGTGATCTATCCCTGCATTGGTACGGGAGTCGGCCGCAAACAACATGCCCTC
>JAHEGP010000120.1 GCA_024645065.1 Cellvibrionales bacterium
GTCCAGCAATAGCTTCCTGGTTTCGCCATTGGCATGCTCCCGGTCTCGCTGGAGCACCGAAAATATCAGCTGCAGGGCCTCTTTCTGGTGTTGTTCCTGGTTGAACTGTACCGCCAGTTGGCAAATCAAATCGGGGTTATCGGGGTCGTCCGCCAGTTTTGCCTGCAAGGCTTCAATTTCGGGCGAGTGGCCAGCTTCCTGCGCCAGGTGCAATTGTGCGCGCAGCTGCTCGTAGCTGTGATCCTGGTCGGCCAGCGGTACCGCGTTCAGTATCTGCTGGGCATCATCCAGTCGCTTGAATTCCAGCAACACCTTCGCCAGGGTCAGTCCGATGTCGCTGCGCTGGCGCGAATCTCCATAGGCCTGGCGCAACAGGGGCAGGGCGGCGCCGGAGTCGCCGGCAGCAATCATTTCCCGGGCTTGTTTGAATTGGGTGTCCCAGGGTTTGGGCAGGTACTTTTCCAGGATAGTGCGTATCGCTGATTCCGGCTGGGCGCCGCTAAAGCCGTCAACCGGTTGCCCTTCCACAATGACCATCGCGGTTGGCAAGTTGCGAACTCCCAACTGGCTGGCGAGCATTTGCTGCTCGTCGGCGTTGACCCTGGCGAGCAGGAACGCGCCGGAAAATTCGTGCGCCAGCTTTTCGAGCAGGGGCATCAGGGTTTTGCAGGGCTGGCACCAGTCTGCCCAGAAATCGACGAGGACAGGGCGATTAAAAGACTCTTCGATCAACAATTTTTGGGCATTGTTTTCGTTGATATCAACGATGTAGTCAGTCATTTACGCTCTCCGCTAAACAAATCCGCGAGTGGTCGCAAGCCCCCTTGCTGGCCTTCGGTTGCACACGAGTGGTCGAGCGTCGGGCGTTACGGTTTTTGGTGGGCCGGTATTGTATGCAATGCGCAGGCACATTGGTATTCCCGGCTGAGAGCCTTCGGGCTGCCGCCTCAAAACCGTGGTCGGGCTGCCAAACGACGGGGCTTGCTGTGCTGGCACCGCCGGCAAGTGACCCCGGGCCCGCGGCGCGGGTGGCGGCTCTGGCGCGGTGGGGTATAGGTGATGAGCAATCTACTTTTTTAATAGCCCCACCGCGAAAAGTAGCAAGGCGGCGCCTACGGTTGCGGTCAGCAGATGGCTCAGGAAACCGCCTGTATCGACCCCGACCATGTCGTTGATCGACCCACCAATGACAGCACCGATGATGCCCACCAGGGTGTTGCCGACCAGTCCGAAGCCGCGACTCTTCAGCAGTCGGCTTGCCAGCCAGCCCGCCAGGGCACCAATAATGAGAAATGCGACCATGCCGATGTTCTGTTCCACGTGTTGTTGACCCCTTGTGCCGGTGATTCTGCGAGCGCGTTGTCGATGCCTGCTCATTATGCGCTGACCCTGTGGCGCAAACCGTATTTTTCCTGACTATGGAAGCGTCGGTAGCGATGGTAGTATGTTGCCCGGCCAAGGTCCACGTATTCGGGATGGAAGCGAGGCCACTGCAATGGTTCAACACCGACCATACCTTTAGTGAGAGTGCGGCTGCTGGCATGATGAACCCGACAAGCTCGATAAACCGAAAAGACCACCGGCTCGGCGAGAACCCCTGATGCCTGCCAGCACGATCAAGAAGCTGTCGACCTCGGCCCTGGCCCGGCACCTGGGCTTGCCGTCGCTGGAGCTTTTTAATCTGCTGCGGGAGCTGGGATGGATTAAGCGCGGCGCCAATGGCTGGTTGTTGACCGGGAAGGGAGAATTCGAGGGCGGCAGCTATGTGCAGAGCGAGCGGTATGGTCGCTATATAGTGTGGCCGGAAGCACTACTGGAGCATGCTCGCCTGCAGAACGCCTGCGCCGAAGTCGTCATCAGCGCCTCGAGTATTGGACGTGCGTGCAACGTTTCCGGTCGTTATATCAACCACGTATTGCATGAACTGGGCTGGATATCGCCCGGAGTCAAAGGCTGGCGAATCACAGAAGCGGGGAAGGCTCTGGGCGGTGTGGAGATAGAAAATGAAGAAACCAGTATTCCCTTTGTAAAATGGCCGCCGGAAATAATCAGCAACCGGCGCCTGCAGGCAGCCCTGGTCAATAGTTACGGCGCCATCGGGTCTGCTGATGCCCCGGGCAAACTACCCGAGGACGACCTGTTCGCCCAGCAGCGGGCGCAGCCCTGCCACGGCATCGATGGACACGCGTTCGAGCATGTTGAAATGGCCGCTATTTGTAACTGGTTGTACTTTGCCGGCCTGAGCCACGCCTGCGGGCGCCAGCTGCCGGGCGAGAGCGCATTGAGTGCTGACTTCTATTTGCCGGGCGGCAATGTTTATATCGAATACTGGGGAGAGCAGGCCACTAGCGCGCTGCTGAGCGAGAAATTCGACAAGAAGGCGGCGCTGGAGCAACAGGGGCTGGTGTTATTGGAAATCACCGACAAGGATATTGAACACCTGGACGAGATACTTGCGCGGGAACTCCTGCGCCATGGCGTGCCCGTCTATTGAACTGGATTCCACATTGTCGGCGTACGCGCATGCTTGACAAGCGGTAATCCACAGGCCTGATTGACCACGAGGAAGCACTACACTATGCCTAACCCCCTGAAACATCACCCGTTCCTGGTTGGTCTGCTGGTCGCCGCAAGCATTGCCTGCGTCGCACTGTTCCTGGGTTTCTGGCAGGCCATTTTCTGGGCCGCCGTGTTTGGCATTCTGTTCCGGCCGATCTATTTGCGCCTCGTGGAGCGCTTCAAGGGGCGCCGATCCCTGGGCGCTGCAGTCACCGTCATACTGATATTTTTTACTGTGCTGTTACCGGGAATAATGGTGGCATCGGTGGTGGCATCCGAAGCGGCCGGGGTGTATTCGCGTTTTCAATCCGGCGAGATCGATCTCAATGTGCCGGTCGAATGGTTCAACCAGCGATTACCGTATGTGAGTGAGTGGGCCGCCGGCTACGGCATCAGCCTGGGTGATGTACCCAGTAAGCTGTCTGCGATGGCGGTAAAGGGAAGCCAGTATATTGGCTCATTGGCGCTGAGTGCCGGGCAGAATCTGACCTCGTTTGTGGTGCAGTTCTTCCTGATGCTGTACCTGCTGTTCTTCGTGTTTCGTGATGGTGACAAGATGTTGCAGTATCTCCACGCGGCGATACCGTTGCCGGACACAATGGAGAAAAGGCTGTTCGACAAGTTTGCGGAGGTATCGCGCGCTACCATCAAGGGCACTTTGCTCATCGGCCTGTTTCAGGGCTTCCTGGGAGGTCTGATCTTCCTGATGCTCGGAATTAACGGGGCAGTTTTTTGGGGCGCGGTAATGACTATCCTGTCGGTACTGCCAGCAGTGGGCTCGGGTTTGGTATGGGGGCCAGCGGCTATCTACCTGTTCGCCACCGGGGCGATAACCAAGGGCGTGATTCTGGTGCTGTTCGGGGTTTTCCTTATCGGGCTAGCCGACAATGTGCTGCGGCCGATATTGGTGGGTCGCGACACGCGAATGCCTGATTATCTGGTACTTTTCTCCACCCTGGGAGGTCTCGGCCTGTTTGGTATTACCGGGTTCGTGCTCGGGCCTATTCTGGTCGCGCTGTTCCTGGCGGTGGTGCAGATATACCTGGAGGAGCCGGTGGGAAGTGGATAGCAGCGACTGTTCCAGACCTGGGCAGGACGGGCACTAGCAGGTGTCGAGTACGGCCCGCTGGTAAACCTCAGTGAATCGCGGTGGAATACGTACCGGCTTGTGAGTGTCGAGATTGATACAAATCAGTTGCCAACAGCCGCGGAACACGGTTTCACCGGCGACCAGTAGCTGGAAACGCCGCTCCATGGTGAGCTTGAAATCGCAGCGTGTAATCCAGGTGCCAGCCTGGATTTGGTCTCCCGGGAAACAGGCTTTCAAATAATCGTATTCAGCGTGGCGAATGGCCATGGCGCGCCGCAACTGGACATAGTCCCTGTCATCCAGACCCAGCACGGCAGAGTGCTGCCACGCTATCCCCTCGCACCAGCGCAGATAGCGTGTGTTGTTGACGTGCCCCAGGGCGTCAATGTCATCGGCCGCTGCGGCCAGGTTTTGTACATAGGGCGCGGGGTAGTCCCAGGCGGCGTTCATCGAGGCTGCCCGGGGTGATCCGCAAGCTCAAAATGACAAGGGCAGCCAATGGGCTGCCCTTGCTCAAGGATGCATAACACCTGGCTAATTGTCGCCGAACTCGCGCACCAGCTGGTTGATGGTTTCCTTGCCATCGCCAAATATCATGCGAGTGTTTTCCTTGAAGAACAGCGGGTTATCGATACCAGCGAAGCCGGACGCCATTGACCGTTTGAGCACGAAAACCGTGCGTGCCAGGTCAACGTTGATCACCGGCATCCCGTAAATGGGGCTGCCCTCCATTTCCCGTGCGGCGGGATTTACAACGTCATTGGCGCCAATAACAATGGCTACATCCACCGTTTCCATGCGCGGATTGATATCATCCATCTCCAGCAGCAGGTCATACGGAACGTCTGCTTCCGCCAGCAACACGTTCATGTGTCCGGGCATCCGACCCGCGACGGGGTGAATGCCGTAGATGACCTCGGTGCCGTTGTCTTCGAGCAGCTCCTGCAGTTCCTTGACCGAGTGCTGGGCCTGTGCAACGGCCATACCGTAGCCCGGAATAATCGCAACTGTGGAGGCGGCTTCCAGTACATAAAAGGCGTCGGCGGCAGTCATCGGCTTGACCTCGCCCTCGATCACCATGGCCGCGGACTTGACGGTACTAAAGCCCGAGAACAGGACATGGGAGAGAGAGCGATTCATCGCCTTGCACATGATGTTGGTCAGGATGATCCCACTGGCGCCAACCAGCGATCCCGCTACGATAAGGATATTGTTGTTGATCGCGAAGCCGGCGGCGCAGGCAGCGAGGCCGGAGTAACTGTTTAGCAGTGAGATAACCACCGGCATGTCAGCGCCACCGATGGGTATAACCGCCAGCACACCCAGTGCAACCGCCAGCAGAATCAACAGGTAGAGCCAGAAACCGGCGTCAGGGTAGTTAACGAACAGGATGCCGCATAACACGATAGCTGCAATGAGCCCCGAGTTGACAGCGCGCTGACCCGAGAATTTGATCGGCTTGCCGTCGATGCGCTCGCTCAGTTTGCCCCAGGCTACCAGGCTACCGGTAAAGGTGACACCACCGATCAAAATAGACAGGCAGATGGTAATCAGGATGAAGCTGCTGAGATGACCATCGCTGAGCGCGGCCCAGCCGACCAGCAAGCTCGCGATACCACCAAAGCCGTTGAACAGTGCAACCATCTCCGGCATACCGGTCATTTCGACCTTGCGTGCGGCATAGGCGCCAATGCCGGATCCCACCAGAATTCCCACGATAATCCAGCCATAGCTGAGAATGGATTGGTCGAGCAGGGTAACGACGACCGCGATCAGCATGCCGATCGCGGAAAGCTGGTTACCCCTCCTGGCGGTCAACGGGTGGCCGAGCAACTTCAGGCCATAGATAAACAGCACCGCCGCAACGATATAAGAAAGATTGATGAGCAGAGTAGTTGTTTGCATTACTTACCACCTACTTTCTTTTTAAACATTGCCAGCATGCGATCGGTCACCATATAGCCGCCCACCACATTGATAGTGGCAAAAATGACGGCAAGCGTTCCCAGGAAGGTAGTGAGCTCTGTGCGATCAGCACCGGCGGCCACCAAAGCCCCAACCAGCGTAATACCCGAAATAGCATTGGAGCCGGACATCAGGGGTGTGTGCAGTGTTGCAGGTACCTTGCGGATCAGTTCAAACCCTAAAAAAATAGAGAGAACCAGGACGAATAACAGATAAATGGTTTCCACAGCGAACTCTCCCTAGGCGTAATGGTTGCGGATGGTTTCATTGACCACGTTGCCCTGATGGGTAATGACGCAGCCCTGGATGATGTCATCCTCAAAATCGAGATTGAGCTGTTTTTGCTCCTGATCCCAGTAATCGATAAGCAGGTTATACAGGTTATTGGAGTACATCTCGCTGGCATCGCTACACACGGCGTTGGGCCAGTTGCCTGTACCGATTACACAAACGCCGTTGATATCCACATCCCTGCCGGGCTCCGACCCCTCGACATTGCCGCCGGTCTCTGCAGCCATATCGACCACGACGCTACCCGGTCGCATACCCTCGACCATCTCGCGGCTCACCAGCACCGGTGGTTTGCGACCAAAGACCTGGGCGGTGGTAATCACGATATCCGACTCGGCAATCTCTCTGGCCTGTCCTTCCTTTTGCTTTTGTAGCTGCTCCGGGGTCAATTCCCGGGCGTATCCGTCCTTGGTCTGGCCAGTCTGGCCAAGGTCGATCTTGAGGAACTTGCCGCCGAGGGATTCTACCTGTTCCGCTACCACCGGCCGGGTATCGAAGGCGGTCACCCTCGCGCCCAGGCGCTTCGCTGTTGCGATAGCCTGCAGGCCGGCAACACCGGCACCAATAATGAACACTTTTGCGGGCTTGATCGTGCCGGCAGGGGTCATCATCATCGGCAGGATGCGGTTGAGCTTGTTGGCCGCCATCATCACCATCACGTAGCCAGCGAGGTTGGCCTGGGAGCTGAGGGCATCCATTTTTTGTGAGCGCGTGGTGCGGGGAATCATTTCCATACTGATGGCCGAAACGTTGCGTGCCTTGAGCGCCTCCACCAGCTCCCGCTCGTTGAAGGGATCGAGGTAGCTGATGTGGGTCGAGCCCTCCTTGAGTAGAGGGACTTCTTCCAGTGAAGGCTTGTGCAGTCGCACCACCACGTCTGCCGCCCCAATCATTGCACTGCGATCAGCAGCAATAGTAGCGCCGGCTTCAGTGTACTCGGCGTCGCTGAATCCTGAATCCAGGCCGGCACCGGCCTCGACTTGAATCTCTGCCCCGGCACGAACCAGCTTCTTGACGGTAGCGGGCGTCATTGGCACCCTTTTCTCGCCGGGATGGGTCTCTTTTGGTACAACTAGTAGACTCATAGTGGCCTTCACTTAATTGTTGGTTTTAGCGGATATCGTGGTCGCAAACGACCAGGGTACTGTCTTGATTCTCTGGGGCAACAACAACCCGGTAGAAAAAAGTAGCGAGTATGCCCGCAGCTCGTCATGACTGCAAGACTTGTTCAATGGCCTCAGCCAGGTCCAGGTCTCTTTGCGTCAATCCACCGGCCTCATGGGTCGTCAACCGGATATCGACGCGGTTCCAGGTGTTGCACCACTCGGGATGGTGATTACGGCATTCGCAGGCCATAGCGACCCGGGTCATGAAGCCGAACGCCGCGGAAAAATCAGAGAAGCGAAAGTGCTTTTCCAGGGCTCCGTCACGGTGCTCCCAGCCATCAAGTTTTGTCAGCCCGGCCTCGATTTCCTGATTGGTGAGGACGCTCGGTGGTGTCTTGGACATGGCCATTCCATACCGTCGATTATGTGCTTGCGCGGCGCTTTAGAATAACACCGCATTCCAGATGCGGTGTATAGGGAAACTGGTCAAAAAATGCCAATGCCGCTACCTGGTGAGTGTGCCCCAGCACTTCAAGGTTTTGCAAGAGCGTCGCGGGGTTGCAGGAAATATACACAATCTGTGGTATCCGGCCAACCAACGCCAGGGTAGCAGGATCGAGCCCGGCGCGGGGAGGGTCGACCAGAACAGTCCGTAAGTCGAAGTTTTGCAGGTCTAAGTCCCGCAGGCGGCGATAGGGGCGCACGCCGTCCATTGCGGCGGTAAAATCCTCGCTCGACATGCGCACCAGCGTGATATTTTCAATGGCGTTGGCGCTGATGTTGGCCCGCGCGCAGGACACGGCTTGCCTGGAAATCTCGGTCGCCAGAACCCGCCGAAATCGGGTGGCGAGGGGTAGGGTAAAATTGCCGATGCCGCAGTAGAGTTCGAGCAAGTCGCCGCTGTCGCAATCGGCGTGGTCCATTACCCACTCGATCATGCGGCGGTTTACTCCGGCATTGGGTTGGGTGAACACGCCATCGGCTTGTCGGTAGCTGAAGTGGCGCCCGTTAAGCTCGAGGGTTTCAGTGACGAAGTCCCTTCCAAGGACTACTTTTTGTTTATGGCTGCGCCCTATAAGCTGCACCGCGAGTTTTTTCTGCAGGAGCAGGGCTGCGTCCTGCCAGTCCTGATCAAGTTTTTTGTGGTAGATCAGGCTGAGCAGGGTGTCCCCGTCCTGGGTGCTGAGAAACTCGACCTGGAACAGGCGCTGGCGCAGGATGTCGCTGGTTTCGAGTAACGCCTTGAGTGCGGCCATACGCTCGCTAATGGGCTTGCAGGCTAGCGGAAATTCCTTGATGACCCGGGGCTGTCCCGGAGCTTTGAACATGACGAAGTCGATAGTGTCGCCCGTGTGCCACATGCGAAATTCGGCACGCATCCGGTAGTGCCGGGCAGCGGATGCAATTATGGTCGGTTTAGCCCGATAACGGGACTCAAAAGCGGGCAGGGTATGCTCCAGCTTTTGTTTCAGGACGGCGTCATAAATTTGTGGCTGGAATTGGCTTAGGGGCATAAGGTACTCTTGCGGCCGGTAAAACCTTGCCGTCGCGATTCACCTTCCCCTGCGAGGGGAGAAGAGCGCCAGCAGCAGTGTTGAGCGGGCGCCAGTTTAACCGTCTGCCATTGATAAACCGAGGGAATTTTAAAAAGATGAGCATTTTGGTAACCGGCGGTGCCGGGTATATCGGCAGTCATACCTGCGTCGAGCTGATCGAGCAGGGCCAGGAGATTGTCATCGTCGACAATCTGGTCAATAGCAGTGAAGAAGCCGTCAGGCGGATTGCCGCCATAACCAACCGCCAGCCGGCGTTCTACCCGGTTGATATTCGCGACCGGGAGGGCCTGGAGGCGGTTTTCCGCGACCACAGTATCGACGCCGTGATTCACTTCGCCGGCCTCAAGGCGGTAGGGGAGTCAGTAGCCCAGCCCCTGCATTACTACCAGAACAATATTGCCGGGACCCTTACCCTTTGCGAAGTGATGCAGGCCCATGGGGTTTTCAATATGGTGTTCAGTTCGTCCGCCACGGTTTATGGCGATCCG
>JAHEGP010000338.1 GCA_024645065.1 Cellvibrionales bacterium
CATGCCGAAAGCCAGTAGAAGCAAAGAATCTCGAGGTCTATGAAATTGATCATCCAGCGACCCAGGGCTTGAAGAAAAGACGCCTGGCTGAAAATGGTGTGCCAGCCGACAACAGGCTTCATTTTGTCAGTGCTGACCTGGGGCAGGAGTCGCTGGAGTCCGCACTGGCCAGATCCAGTTTCGATTCAAATGCCCCGGCGTTTCTTTCATGGCTCGGAGTCACAATGTATCTCTCGCGGGAAGCGAATATGTCTACCTTGGAAAGCATCGCTCGGCACTGCGCTGCGGGTAGTCAATTGGTTTTCAGCTATGTGGATCAGTCGATTTTTGACGGCAAACCTGAAGGAGACACCGAAGAGATTCTGGAGCTGAAGCATAGAGTAAAGTCGGTTGGAGAGCCCTTTATTTCCGGCTTTCATCCAGACCGGCTGGAAGGCGAGCTGGGTGATATTGGCCTCGAGCTGTTGGAGGACATAGATGATGTTCAGGTTATCGAGCGGTGCGATCCGGAGGATTCTAACCGGCTGAGATCATCATCCATAAGCCGCATTGCCCGGGTTCGGGTGACAGGGACTACTCGGTAAGCTCGCCACGTCGAATTCGGGTTTTAGGCTCCCCCGACTATGACACCATGAGTGTCGACCATCTTCCGGTATCCGTGTCCACCTTGATATCTCAGGGAGCGATCTTCTTCTTCAGCGCTTTGGCGAGCGGTGCGGGAACGCTGTCGAGGGCACCCATGACATGCGGTAGGGCCTTGAGCTTCAGGCCTTTGAATTCGTTTGGTACGATGGCTTCAATCAAGTGCGGGCCCGGCTCCCGGATCGCGTTTTCCAGTGCCTTATTAAAACCCATGGCGGTCGATACGGACGTGGCGGGCATGCCCATGCTGCGGGCGAGGGCGGTGAAGTCGATCGGGGGTTCTGAGAGGTCCAGCTGGGATTTTGCTTTCATACCGGCGCCCTCTGCGCCAACTCGCTCCAGCTCGACATTGAGAATGGCGTAAGACCGGTTGTTGAAGATGATCACTGTCACGTCCAGGTCTTCGTTGACCATGGTCCAGAGCGCCTGGTTGGTGTACATGGCGGATCCGTCGCCAGCCAATGCCAGCACTGGACGGTCTGGGCACGCCACCGCAGCGCCGACGGCCACGGGAATGCCCTGGCCGATCGCGCCGCCAGTCAATGTCAGCAGGTCGTGCTTAGGGGCGTTGGCAGTAAAAGCAGGTAGCTTTACTCCGGAAGTCTGGGCTTCATCAGAAATGATTGCATTTTCCGGCAGCAGTGCAGCGATTGCCTGGCATACCTTTGCCCCGGTCAACTTGCCATCCGGTAACTTGGGCCGGTCTAGCCCTGGCAGGACTGGTGGGGTGTTGGATGCTGCCACCAGTTCAACCAGCGCGTGCAGGCTTTTGAGTGCATCCTGTTCCGGCTCGACCAGGTTGTGGAGCGTACAGTGCTCGGGCACCAGGTAGCTTTTTTTATCCGGATAGGCGAAAAAAGAGACTGGCGCCTTGGCATCCACCAGGATCAAATTCTCAAACTCATCAAGTTGCACTGACGCCATCTCAGCGAAGTAGGCGATGCGCTCCACATGGGGCACACCAGCCCCGCGCTGCAGCCGGGTGGGGAACACTTCACAGAACAGCTTCGCACCGGTCTTTTCGGCAATCCGCGAGGCATTACGCAGGCCCTCCTCACGCAATACCCGGCCACCCAGCAGCAGTGCTGTCTTCTTTCCGCTGTTCAGGGCGCTGGCAATACTTTCCAAAACACCGTCGCCGGCAGCCGGTGGCGGCTCCACCGCCACTGGAGCAGCTGTTTTTGTCCCATCTCCCCAGGAAACATCAGCCGGCAGAATCAGTGTTGAAATCTGGGCCGGTGGCCCCACCGCAACAGTATGTGCCTCGACGGCATCGTCTGCCAGCTGCCCGGTGCTCGCACTGGTTCGAACCCAGCTCGAACAATTGCGGGCAACAGTTTCGATGTCGGATTGCAGCTGGGCATCGTACTGGGTGTGATAGGTCGCGTGGTCACCGATGATGTTGATCATGGGTACCCTGGCCTTGCGCGCGTTGTGCAGGTTTGCCAGCCCGTTGCCGAGGCCGCAGCCCAGATGCAGCAGGGTTGCCGCCGGCTTGTCGGCCATTCGGGCGTAACCGTCAGCAGCGCCAGTGGCCACGCCTTCAAACAGGCACAGTACGGCCCGCATGTCGGAGCTGTCGAGTGCTGCCACGAAGTGCATTTCTGATGTGCCGGGGTTGGTGAAACAGGTGTCGACACCGACATTGGTCAGGGTGTCGATGAGTGCTTTTGCGCCATTGCTCATGATAGTTACTTACCTGGAAGTTGAATGATTGATTGGGTTTCGCGAGTTCAAGAAAGCGCGCGCGCCGCCGCCCTTGCCGTTAGCACGCAGCCACCGAGGAAGGTTCCCTCCAGTGAGCCATGACCGTGTATTCCGCCGCCGCCAAACCCGGCAGCTTCGCCCACCGCAAACAAGCCTTCAATCGGCTGACCATCCGGCTGCAGCACACGGCACTGCAGGTCGGTCTGTATTCCGCCCAGGCTCTTACGAGCCATTATAAACGAGCGCACGGCGATCAAGGGGCGGGCCGCGGGATCATCGATAGCCTGGAATTTACACAGGCGCATCTTGTCACCTCGGTACTTGCGATACTGGGCGATGCGGGTCAGCTGCAAGTCCCACATATATTTCTCGCCGCGGGCAATGGTCTCGTCATAGGCGCGAATATCCGCCTTCATGCCTTCCTTGTCGATATCGAGGCCGAATAACTGTTTCTCCT
>JAHEGP010000339.1 GCA_024645065.1 Cellvibrionales bacterium
CTTGGCTGTCGCCGAGTCCGTCAAAGAGAAAATGCACGAGTTATCCACTTATTTCCCCGCAGGGGTCGACTACATTATTGGCCACGATACCACCGAGTTTATCGAAGCGTCGCTGGACGAAACCGTCGAAACGCTGATTTTCACCATCATCCTGGTTATCTTTGTCACCTATCTCTTCCTCGGCAGCGTTCGCGCCACGCTCATTCCCACCATCGCGGTACCGGTATCGATTATCGGCACCCTGGCGGCGCTGTATTTCCTCGGTATGACCATCAACACCGTAACCCTGTTTGCACTCATTCTTGCCATCGGGGTGGTCGTCGATGACGCCATCATTGTGGTGGAAAACGTCGAACGCATCATGCATGACGAGGGACTGGAAGCGAGACCGGCAACCGAGCAGGCGATGCGGGAAGTCGCGGGACCGATATTTGCGACCTCCATGGTACTGGCGGCGGTGTTTGGCCCCACCATGTTATTACCCGGCATTACCGGGCAGATGTTTGCCCAGTTCGGTGCGACCCTGGTGATCTCGGTGCTGATCTCCATGGTCAACGCACTGAGCCTGAGCCCGGCCCTGTGTTCACTGCTACTCAAATCGGGACATGGCGAGCCCAACTTCCTGATCCGCGGCTTCAACAAGGGGTTTTCCGCCGTCACCAAAGCCTATGTAGCGATAGTCCGCTGGATGGCGAACAATGTGGTAGTTAGCCTTGGGGTGATTGGAGCCCTGTTCGGATTGCTCTACTACCTCTTTACCCTGCTGCCGACCAGCTTTATCCCCGATGAGGACAAGGGCTTCTTCATGGTCGACGTGCAGCTGCCCGCAGCGGCCTCGCTCAATCGAACCGGTGAATACATGGACCAGGTCACCCAGGCGCTGATGGCCGACCCCGCCATTGAGACGGTGCTGACCGTAAACGGCTTCAGTATCCTCAACACCGCGCTGCAATCGAATGCCGGCATGGTGATTGCCAAGCTCAAACCCTGGGACGAGCGCAAGGAGCCGGAGCAGCATCAGTTTGCCCTGCAGAAAAAGTACCAGGCCATGTTCGCGCAGATGAGCGGCGGCAGGGCCCTGGTATTTGGCGCTCCCGCGATTCCAGGCCTGGGCGCGGTGGCCGGGTTTTCCTATGTGGTCCAGGATACCCAGAGTCAGGGCGCCCAGACGCTATCCGAGGCGACCAGCGCCCAGGTGTTGGAAGCCATGCAGCAACCTGAGATTATCCGCGCCTTTACCACTTTCCGGGCCGACTACCCGCAGATCTGGCTGGAAGTAGACCGGGTAAAGGCGAAAACACTCGGCGTGGCCATCTCCGATCTATTCCTGACCCTGCAGACGCAAATGGGCGGTTTTTACATCAACGACTTTAACCTGTTCGGCAAAACCTATCGGGTTATGGTGCAGGCGGATGCCGAGTTCCGGCAGGAGGAAGGGGACCTTGCCAACCTCTATGTCACCAACAACAGAGGCGAGCAGATTTCCGTGGCGACCCTGGTCAAGACGGTGCCGGAACAGGGTGCGGATGTGCTCTATCGCTATAACACTTACGACTCCGCCACCATCAATGGTGTGCCGAATGCCCCCGGTGGCTTCAGTTCCGGCGATGCCATGAATGCCATGGCCGAGCTATCCAAAAACCTGCCCCCCGGCTACAAGTACGACTGGACAGATTCCAGCTATGAGGAGCGCAAATCCGGCAACATGGCACCGATAGCCCTGGGCATGTCACTGCTATTCACCTTCCTGTTCCTGGCGGCCCTGTACGAATCGTTCCTCACCCCGGTGGCGATCATATTCTCGGTGCCCATCGCGATGATCGGAGCGCTGGTGGGATTGCTGCTGTACCAGCAGCCACTCAGCCTTTATGGCCAGATCGGCATGGTGCTGCTGGTGGGAATGGCGTCCAAGACCGCGATATTGATCGTGGAGTTTGGCAAATCGCTGCGCGAGCGCGAGAAGATGGACCTGATCGAGGCAACCGTGGAGTCGGCACGCCTGCGTTTTCGTCCGGTCATGATGACGGGCCTGGCATTTGTTGCCGGTGTCTTCCCGCTGATCATCGCCAGCGGCGCAGGTGCGGCCAGTCGAATCTCCCTGGGGTTGTCAGTGTTTGGCGGCACCATCATGGCGGCCATCGGCGGCACCCTGCTGGTCCCCATCTTTTTCCGCCTGGTGCAGGCCCTGCGGGAAAAGGTTCACCGCGGGCCAACACCACCGCCTGAGTAGGGCGTCTCATTCAGGCAATAAAAAGCCGGGTTACTACCCGGCTTTTTATTGCCTCATAACCAACGTTTTTTTCTGAATAGCAGCAACAGGGCAATAGCAATAACCGCCATGATCACCAGAACCACAAAATAGCCGACACTGGAATGTAACTCAGGCATATTGTCGAAGTTCATGCCATAAATACCGGCGAGAAAGGTCAGTGGAATAAAAATTGCCGCGACGATGGTGAGAATTTTCATGATCTCGTTGAGTCGATGCGATGATACTGACAGATACCCCTCCACCAGGTCGGATGCCAATTCGTAATAAAGTCCCGCCAGGCTGCTGGCACGCTCCTGCTGCTCATAAACATCATTCAATTCATGGGTGCGCTGGCTAAACACCGTAAATTCGGAGTAATTTTGTAACTGGCGAAATATTTGCTGATGGTACAGGAATACCCGGCGCAACTTTTTCAGCTCGGTTTTTTTGCCAATCAATTCAGCCAGTATATCGTCGTTGGTATCAACCATGATTTCGTCTTCCAGCTGCTCCAGACGTGGCTCAAGATCA
>JAHEGP010000340.1 GCA_024645065.1 Cellvibrionales bacterium
TGTCGACAACATCACCAACTACTATGCGCTCTTCGCGCCGCAATTGCTCGACAGCCGGTACGCTCAGGAAATATGGTCTTTGTTCGAAGACGGCCTGCTGCATCCCGATGTGGAACTGCACGGCGAGTTTGTCGACAGCGACGCACCCGCCGATGTCGACGGCGTGATGGCCGAGATCAAAGCTGCTCTGGCGGAACAGGAAGAGCGCCAGCAACGCCTGCGGGACGCACAAGAAGGCTGATGCCATAGCCCCGCGGGCGCTGTATTCCAGGGCGCTGAAGGGGCGGCAGCAACCACCGCACCGCATGGCTTACCCGCAACCAGGCGTCACCCGGCAGCCGTCCCTGAACTGCCCGCAGCGCCGGCTTTTTTACTCTTTGGTGTAGCCACTGCCTACGATCAATCCGCCGGCGGTCTCTCTTACGTAGGATTTTTTCTGAGCGCCCTGCCACTCGTACTCCACCCAGACACCGCCCGGGGTTGCTTTAACCAATGCATCATAGACCGGCCTGAACTTATCCGTATTGAGGCTCTTTCCCTGCAAGCTCGGGTGAACAATAACCCCACCATCGGCTTCCATGACAAATACGTAAGGGTCGTAGTCACCCGCCTTGAAGCCCGCCGGATCCTCACCGCCGTCTATACCGGTTGCGACACCATCGACGTTGGCCTTGATAGCAGCTTCGTCCGCTGCAAACGCTGCGCCTGCAAGGCATAAACCCAAGATCAGCCCAAAACATACCTGTATTGCATTTTTCATCGATTTCACCCTTTTTTAGATTAATTGTGGTCGAAATGCTGGAACACACGAATTACCGAGCGCTGCTATTTGGACAGCGCTGGCCTATTCTTCCACCCTTTAAACTGAAAGGCTATTGCTAAATACCGCCAGCCCACTGCTCCAGGTAGCGACCCGGGGCTTGGCGCCTCAATGGACCTTGAAAGTCTATCGGTCGAAATCCGGATTCCCTTCCCGGGCCTGGGCTGTCGCGTATCCCGGCATCACGCTGCATTAACTTTCAAAACCTCTTCAATTATGCTCCTGAAAGCGCCATGATTAGCAACTGGGAATAAAGACTGAACTGGCCACAGACCGGAAGCCTATGCCTGTGACTGACTATAACAACATCCCCATCGCGTTACTTGAGCGGCCCCCGCAGGAAAGGAATGATTGGCTACGGGCTGATGTGCGAGCCCGGCTGGCGGAGCTCAAGCTGTGCCTCGCCGCCAGCACCAGGGGTCAGGAAAATATCACGGAGTTTCTGGCCCGATATGAACGATTACCCGAATCGAGCCCGGTAACGGCGCGTTCATTGCGAGGCATACGCGACGGTCGCTCGACCTACCTGCGCCTGCAGAACCGTTTGATCGAACTGACCAAGGTCTATCTGCCGCTGGCATCTATCGACCGGCATGAACTCGGCAGGCTGCGGCTCGATGCCACCTTGCGGGCAAAGGCCGTGCTGATTTCCTTCGTTGCTGCGCTGACGCTGTACGACAACCACCTGGCAATGCGCTCTGTGCTGGAGGACAGTCGCTTGCGGCGCCTGATGTTCGGTGTCGGGGAGGAGAACCTGGTCGAGGATGGCATCATACAGATGCTGCGGGAACTGAACTCGAGCGACAAGCAGAATCGGCTCAGAGAGCTGGTAAATGCTTACCAAAACGTCTCTGCCACCCTGGCGGCCGCCAATGACCCCGACATCGACTTGCTGCAAATGGCGGTGGAATCCAACGTCGCCTACCGCTATGCAAGGAATGCACTGCTGCAGCAGCAATTGCCGTCGACCTCCCGACTGTGGAAAGAACGATTAATGGATTCACTCGACGAATTAGGCAAAAGTACCGCGGGCACCATCAGTGAATTGTTTGGCAACGGCATTGGCCTGGTGGAGACCCGCAAAGGCAAACTATGGAACGATGCCGCGTATGAGGAGCACCTCAAAGCCATCCTCCAACCCCTGGACCTGTTGCTGGAAAAAACGCCGTTCCGGCTGACCGACAAGTTCATACCGGGCCACTTCGGGCACGTTGCCCTGTGGGTCGGCACTGCGGCGGATTTGTCTGCGCTCGACCTGTTCAGCGACCCCCTGTTCCAGCAGCCACGTTTTACATCCTGTGAGGCACAGGTCCGTGGCGGGCACTCCGTTTTGGAAGCGCTGCGCACCGGGGTCCAGCTCAGTACCCTGGCTGAGTTTCTCAATGTCGACGATCTCGCGGTGCTGCGGCCCCAGGGGCTCTCACCGGCCGAGAAGCACGCCTCCCTGATACGGGCCTTCCGTCAGGTCGGAAAGCAATACGACTTCAACTTCGAGGTCCAGACCATCGACGAAATCACCTGCTCCGAACTGCCCTATCATGTGTATCCGGATGTGTCCTGGCAGACACAGGAGCAGCTTGGCCAGCACACTATCAGTCCCGACAATGTGGCAAGTCAGGCGTTGGCCAGTGACGCCCCGTTCCGGTTGGTCGAGTTCTGCCACGACGGGCAAGTCGTCGACTCCTCCAAGGCGCTGGCGCTGATGACGCAGCTGTTGGGTCAGGAATTCGTATAGGGGAGCCGAAATAATAAGGCGCCGCACCGGGATGGATCCGCGAGGCGGCAAGCCGCTTTGAGGTGGCGAGTTCCGACCCGGAAAACTCTTGTCACGCGCAATGTATCAATATCCTGAATCCGGCGAACTGGCAGCCCATGCCCGCTTTGGACTGCATTGGCATGCAGTCGCCCAGCGCAGAAGCAGCTACCTATCACCAGTGAGCGATGACCAGGGCCGT
>JAHEGP010000341.1 GCA_024645065.1 Cellvibrionales bacterium
GATTTGCCAACCGAACGTTGGCTGGCATTTATCCGCGAAATGGGTGAAGCCATGGTCATGGGCGTCTGTATAAGTGGCGGCGAGGCGTTGCTGCGTGATGATTTTTTTACCCTGGTTGATGCTGTGGTCGCCAACCGCATGCGTTTTGAACTCCTGAGCAATGGTTTTGCGCTCAACGACGAGGTTGCCGGACTTCTCAAGCAGACAGGTCGCTGCAATTATGTGCAGATTTCCCTGGATGGCTCCTGTGCTGAAGTTCACGATATCATGCGCGGCCAGGGTTCCTTTGTGCCTGCATTGGCGGCGATCCGATCTTTGCAGGAAGCCGCGGTGCCTGTTACGGTGCGGGTCACGGTCCATGCCGGCAACATTGATGACCTGCCGGCGACTGCGCAACTGCTTCTGGAAGAGCTACAGCTACAGAGTTTCAGTACCAACTCGATATCATCCCTTGGCTCGAATGCCAAATACGGCGAAGATCTGTTTCTCTCTCCCTCACAGCACCTGCGAGCCATGCAGGTGCTGGCCGACCTGGATAACAAATATCCCGGTCGTATCGAAGCGGATGCCGGACCGCTCGCCAACTGGAAGATGTTTCATGACATGCGACAGGCCATTGCCAGTGGTCAGCCGATTGAAGGCCGCGGCCATCTGGTTGGCTGCGGTTGTATCTTCAACCGGATTGCCGTACGTGCTGACGGAGCATATATCCCTTGCGTCATGCTGCCGCAGCTGGTGCTCGGATTTATCGGTGAGAATCGCCTGAGCGAAGTCTGGCAGGATGCTGAACTCCTGAATGAATTGCGCGGTCGAACAGCTATCTCCCTGGACACTTTTGAGGAATGCCAAGGTTGTAATTATCAACTTTCCTGTACCGGAAACTGCGCCGGGGCGGCCTTGTCTTTGCTGGGTGAGGCAAATCGACCAAGCCCGGATGCCTGCCTGCACAAGTTTGAGCGCGGTTTGGCCAAGGAAGGGTTGGCCTTGCCATGATCGATCAAGTTTCACCGGTACCGACGCTCAATGAGCTGTATGTTTACGTGACCAACGGCTGCAACTGCTCCTGCAGACACTGCTGGATCGTACCTGAAGATTCTGGCACAGGTCGGCGTCCGGTGCACTTTCTTGCTCCGGAAACCTTTGCGGCTGCGCTCGAAGAGGCTGTCCCGCTCGGGCTCAATGCCGTTAAGTGGACCGGTGGCGAGCCGACCATTCATCCCGCTTTTGAAACGTTACTGAAAATCCAGAGCGAGCACGATTTGGGCGGTCGCATTGAGACCAACGGCATGCAGATCACTGCCGAGAGAGCTCAGCTTCTGCAGGAGTGTGGTGTGACAGGTGTTTCGGTCAGCCTGGATGGTGCTCTTGCTGCGACCCACGATTCTGTACGTTGCGTCTCCGGCGGCTTCGAACGGACGCTGACTGGAATTGGTCATCTGGTCGAGGCCGGTTACCGACCGGAACTCATCATGAGCCTGATGATGGCCAATATTGGTGAACTTGAGGCTTTACTCGACCTGGCGACCCAAATTGGCGCCGGTAGCGTCAAGCTGAATGTTGTTCAACCGACCTTGCGCGGTTCCGCTCTGCATGAATCAGGGGAAGATGTGCCGATCACGGAGATTCTGCAGTTGAATCAGCGCTTGCAAAATGAGTTGCAAGCCCGCTACGAGCTGCCGATTTTTCTCGATGTCCCCATGGCGTTCCGAGATTTGGGCAGGCTCGTTGAGGGCGATGGACTCAGCAGCTGTGGCATCCTGGGGATAATCGGCCTGTTGGCTGATGGCCATTATGCCTTGTGTGGTGTTGGTGAGCATATCCCGGAGCTGGTTTACGGCCGGGCCGGTGCCGGTCAGTTAGCAGAGATCTGGAGTGGACATCCCAAGTTGAAAGAGCTCCGCAAAGGATTGCCGGATGACTTGAAGGGTGTTTGTGGTGATTGCCTGATGAAGCGGCTCTGTTTGGGTTGCTGTGTGGCGATGAATTATCAGCAGGGGCAGGGCCTTCTGGCCCCATACTGGTTCTGCGAACAGGCTCATGCCGGCAACCTCTTTCCCGCCAGCCGCCTGAAGAGTTAAGCCGGCCTGGTTAGGAATTGATTTGCCTAGTCAGCTGTTATATCTTCAGGAGACTAAATTTCTTTTCAGAATAGTGTGGATGCTTCCACTGCTTGGAGTTGAGGATGAACAAAAAGGACAAAATCAAGTGGGTTGAGCCGAAAATTATTAACCTGGAGCAACTTCCGTCAACCCTCGGTGCATGTGAAGCTGGGGCTTCGGCTCCAACGGGGGGGTGCTCTACCGGCTCCAACGCGACGGGGGGGGGACCGGTGGCGGGACGATGAAATGCCAGATGGGCACGACCGCCGGGAAGAATCAATGCAATAACGGAGGAACGCAAGTTTAACTACTTTGGCTCGGGAAGTTTGTCCGGATCAATCAGCAGCGACTGTGGCCAGGGCACCTGCCAGCAGCCACGCTTCCTATCAAAAGATGCCATGGGGCGTTTGCCGATAAGCCAATAACGCTTTTTCCCCCCGTCGATATCAGCAAACTCTTGCACCGTGCCCTGCCGGTAAACCCCTGCCGCCAGCCATTGCAGGCAACTGCGTACCAGGCGCGCTACGCGGCCTCCGCGTCCCTTACGCTGTGGGTCGAGGCGCCCGGCATAATGGTAAAATTTCCCCGACAGCCGTCCAGAAATCCCGCTACGAACCGTTTAAAAAACCAGGAAAAGCCCGAAATCAGTATCACCGTGATGACGACCCCAACCAAC
>JAHEGP010000121.1 GCA_024645065.1 Cellvibrionales bacterium
CCTGCGGATTAGACCGGTTGCGGCTTTCTACCGGCGCAGCTGCGTGCAGCAACGCGGCCGACAACAACCAGACAAGGAATATGCCGGCAATGAAGCGGGGGGTTTGCAAGGGACGTGCCATCAGCCTAGTCCAGGTAAATCAATTCAACGCGGCGGTTTTTAGACCAGGCCGCTTCGTTGTGCCCCAGCGCGGCCGGCTTCTCCTCGCCGTAGCTGATGGTTTCAATCTGCGAGTTGGGCACGCCCTGAATCGACAAATAGTTGGCTATGGCGCGGGCGCGACGCTCCGCCAACGCCAGGTTATATTCCCTCGTGCCGCGCTCGTCACCGTGCCCCTCAAGCCTCACCAGACCACTTTTATTGCGCAGGTAAACCGCGTGCTCGTCGAGCGCCGCACGAACATCCACGCGAAGCTCTGACTTGTCGAAATCAAAATAGAAAACCGTGTCGAGGCCCGCAGCCAACGGATCGTCGCCGGACTCGCCCCGTAACGCGGCCCTGTCATCGGCTGCGTCCACCCTGGCCGATTCCCCGCGACCGTAGACATCGGTGGCTGCTGCCATGTCATCCTCTGACGGGCTGGAACTGCAGCCCGCAAGTAATGCAGCGACAAAACCAATACTCGCCACGGTTTTCAGGATAGTTCGATCAATCATGGTGGAAATTCCTAGGTTGGATAGTGATTTAATTCAGATATGGGGACCAGGCAGGGTCACGAACGTCGCTGGAGCTAGATGGTAAGCGAAACCTCACGCTGCCATCAACACTTACCGCAGCCAAAATTCCGCGGTTCTTGTACTGGGTTGCGTACATCAACATCGCGCCGTTGGGCGCCACCGTTGGCGATTCATCCAGCTCGGTGCGGCTGAGTATCTGCATGGTGCCGGTTTCCAGGCTTTGTATCGCAATCTGGAAAGAGCGGGAATCGTCTGCGCGATGCACCAGCACCAGGGCATTGCGTTCGGGTAAATAGCGGGCTCGGGCATTGTAGCTGCCATAAAAGGTCAGGCGCTCAACCTTGCCACCCATAACATTCGCCTTATAGACCTGGGGCCTGCCACCACGATCCGAGGTGAACAACAGGGTTTTGCCGTCCGGCATCCACGCCGGCTCGGTATCGATGGCATAGTGGCCCGCGACCTTGGTCAGGGCTCGGGTACCCAAATCCATGACGTAGATATCGGGACTACCATCCTTGGACAATACCATCGCCATGTAGCGACCGTTGGGCGACCAGGCCGGTGCACCGTTGATACCGGGGAAGTCAGTCAGCTTCTCGCGCCGCCCGGTTGCCACCTCGTGACGATAAATGGCCGGGCGGGACGATTCAAAAGACACGTAAGCGATTTCCCTGCCGGTGGGTGACCATGTGGGGGACATAATCGGCTCCGCAGAATCCAGCAGGGTACGTGGCCGGGCGCCATCGGAGTCGGCCAGCTTGAGCTGGTATTTGAACTTTCCCTTGCCCAGGCTTTGGGAAGACACAAACAGGATCCGGGTCGAAAACGCGCCGCGAATACCCGTGAGTTGTTCGTAGACGTCGTCGCTGATCTGATGGGCGATATCCCGCAGTTGCGCCCCGGTGCCGCGCAGTCGTTTATTGAGGATACGCTGCTGGCGGTAGACATCCATCAGCTCGTACTGCACCACGTAAGGATCAGAAGCACTGGCCTGGCTGATCTTGCCGACCAACACATATTCGGCACCGATAGCCCGCCAGTCGCGAAAGAAAACACCGCTGGACTGACTCGGGAACCCCAGCATGTCCTCCTTGTCGATAGGCGAAAACTGCCCTACCCGCTGCAGATCGCCGGCAACGATTTCAGGAATATTTTCTGCCAGGGCGCCCCGGCCCCGCCATTCAAACGGCACCACCGCTATGGCGGTGGGGTCGTCCTGGCCCTCGGTTATTTCGATAGTCAGCTGGGCCGAGCCGACCGGGGACCACGCCAGACCAATCAGCAACACCAGCCACAATGCTCTCACAGCAATAAATCCTCCGGTTTAAACACAAGGGTGAAACTTCGAAAATATTGTTCGAAAACGCTCGACGGCATGTCTTTTAATTCCGGGAAACGGCCAGCCTTTTTGACCGCCAGCACCGCCGAGCGATCGAACGAGGTATTGCCACTGCTGCGGGTAACCTCGACCCCCACGACCTCGCCGGTCGGCACCAGCCTGATGGCCAATTCCACCTGCATATCCTTGCGCGCGCTGGGCGGCCGACTCCAGTGACTTTCAACCGTTCGCTTGACCAGTGCGGCGTAGCTGTCGGCCAGCACCTCGTCCTGTTCCGCCTGCATGAGCGTTTCTTCTTCCTGCATCGCCCGCTGCAATGCCTGCTGCTGTTGTCGTTGCCGGGCTTGCTCCTGCGCGCGTTTCTCGCTGGCGCGCTGCTGTTTCAGGTGGCGCTGATACTCCTCCTCGCGCTGGCGCCGCAGCTCCTGCTCGCGCTGCAGTTGCTGCTCTTGCTCGCGTTCCAGCTGACGCTGGCGCTCAATCGCCGGGTCTGGACTGGCGCTGACGGCAGCATCTGCGCTGGATTCGGTTTCGGGCGGCGCGGCAGCTTCTTCCTCGGATGGCTCACTATCAGGCTGCGGAGCACTTTGGGCGACAGGTACCGGCGCTGCCGGTTCAGCCTTTGGCTGTTTCTGCTTTTGTTCCAGGGTAACCAGTTCAGCCTTGACGTAACGCGGTGTATCCACCCGAAAGCGATGAGTGTCGCTGAGCTGCCAGCCGATCAGCACTGTGAATACCACGAGTATATGCAACAGTACCGTGAACAGGGTCGGAACGATGTAGTTGCTCAGGATGCCCACGATGCCAACATCATTTTTCAAGTGGCGGGGCGTCGGTCACCAGCCCCACACTCGGCGCACCAGCGCCCTGGAGTTCACTCATCAACGTAACTACCGAGCCATACGGAACCTTGACATCGCCCCACACCAGTACCGGCGTATCCGGATTGCGCCGCAAAACCGCCGCCACCTTGGTACCAATATCGGCAAGCGTAAGGGCCTTATCGGTGTCCGCACCGAGGTTGATATGGAGACTGCCATCCGCCCTTACCGACACGATCAGGGGCTCGTCCTTGGCCTCGATCGGCTTCGATGCCGCCTTTGGTAGCTCTACCTGCACACCCTGGGTCAACAGGGGCGCGGTGACCATAAAAATCACCAGCAACACCAGCATGACGTCGATATACGGCACCACGTTGATTTCCGACATGGGCTTGCGGCCCGGCTTGCGACGCAACATCTAGATATCCCTCTCACCGCGTCGGCCATGGGCCTGGCGATGGAGAATACTGGAAAACTCCTCGGCAAAGGTATCGTAGCGATTGACCAGGCTTTGCGATACATTGGAAAAACGGTTGAATGCAATAACCGCGGGAATGGCGGCAAACAAGCCCATGGCGGTTGCAATCAGCGCCTCGGAAATACCGGGTGCCACCACCGCCAGCGTCGCCTGCTGGACATTCGCCAGGCCGCGAAACGCATTCATGATTCCCCATACGGTGCCAAACAAACCGATGTAGGGGCTGGTTGAGCCGACGGTCGCGAGAAAACCCAGGCTGCGGTCCACCCTGTCCTGCTCGCGGCTCAACGCTACCCGCATGGCCCGCTGGGAACCCTCCATGACCGCATCTGAGTCCCCGCCCATTTGCTGGCGCAGTCTCGAGAACTCCTTGAAACCTGCACGAAAAACACTTTCGGCACCGCCAATGTCGCGCCCTTCCTCGAGCTTGGCATTGCCTTCCTTGTAGAGCTGGCCAAGGTCGACCCCAGACCAGAACTCGTTTTCAAAATCGGCGTATTCGTGGCGAGCACGACGAAAAAACAGGAAGCGGCGAGCGATGATCCACCATGACGCGACGGAGGCAAGGAATAGCAATAACATGACACCCTGCACCAGCGGGCCGGCGTTGGTGATCAACGACACAACGGAAAGGTTTTCGTTCACACATGTCCCCTATTGAGTATGGCTTGCGGGATGTCTCTCCCGCTTTTCCTGGCGCCTGATACCAGCCGGCTGCTGAATTCTGCCTATTTCCGCAGCCCGGTCCCGCCATATTGACGGGTCGGCGAAATCGACAACAATCAAGTTGTTGATTTCGTCTGCAAAGGAAAAATCAAACCCTGTCCCTTGCGAGGGTTGAAAGTAACCACCGCCGCACCGCTCGACGGCAGCGACGGCATGGCGCAAAAAGCTTATCGGTGCTGCAACAACTTGTCGCGAACAAACGGAGGGATGGCCGAGGGCTTTCGGCTGGCCTTGGCAAGGCATACCACCCTGATAACAGCCTCGCATAGCAATGCATCACCCCGATACACACTTTGCCTGAAATCGACGTAAGCGCGGCCCACACGCACTGGCGAGGCGCTTATCTCAAGAGCGTCGTCGAGTACCGCGGGTAGATGATAGTCAGCCTCTACCCTGTGGACCACAAACAATCGTTCTTGTTCAAAAATCGTTGTCTTGTCAAAGCCCAGGGAACGCATGAACTCGGTCCGGGCGCGCTCCATGTATTTCAGGTAATTGACATAATAAACGATACCGCCGGCGTCAGTATCCTCAATATATACTCTTAAGGATAGCCGAAACCCGCACCCAGCGTTCGCCATTTCAGGCTACTCACCGAGATTCAACGACAGGGTTTCACCGCTGCCCGTGGCCCCGCCATCGAGACCAAAATGGGCGTAGGCACTGCGGGTAGCCATGCGCCCGCGCGGTGTTCGCATGATATAGCCCTGCTGGATAAGGTAGGGCTCCAGTACGTCCTCGATGGTGTCTCGCTCTTCGCTGATCGCCGCCGCCAGCGAGTCGACACCCACTGGACCGCCATCAAACTTTTCGATCAGCGCCAACAACAGACGACGGTCCATATGATCGAAGCCACTGGCGTCAACATTGAGCATAGTCAGTGCAGCGTCGGCAATCTCCCGGCTGACATGACCCTCTGCCTTGATCTCTGCAAAATCCCGCACCCGGCGCAGCATGCGATTGACGATTCGCGGCGTACCCCTGGCCCTGCGGGCAATTTCCCGGGCTCCGCCGGGCTCAATCTGCATCCCCAGAATCGCGGCGCTGCGCATGACGATGGTGGTCAGATCCTCGGTGTCGTAAAACTCCAGCCGCTGGACAATACCGAAACGATCCCGCAGCGGAGAGGTCAGCAGGCCAGCCCGGGTAGTGGCGCCGACCAGGGTAAACGGTGGCAATTCCAGTTTGATGGAGCGCGCCGCGGGTCCCTCGCCAATCATGATATCGAGCTGGTAGTCTTCCATCGCGGGATAGAGCACCTCTTCGATGTGCGGACTGAGGCGATGAATTTCATCAATAAATAGCACGTCGCCCGGCTCCAGGTTGGTCATCAAAGCGGCAAGGTCGCCCGCCTTTTCCAGCACCGGGCCGGAGGTCGTTTTCAGGTCGACGTTCATCTCGTGGGCGATGATGTTGGCCAGGGTGGTCTTGCCCAGCCCCGGGGGACCGAAAATCAGGGTGTGGTCCAGAGCTTCGCCGCGGTTGCGAGCGGCGTTGATAAATATCCCCATCTGCTCGCGCACCACCGCCTGCCCGATGTATTCATCGAGGCGCGCCGGCCGGATGGCGCGGTCTATTCTGTCCTCGCTGCCGGCGTCGGAGGGGGAAATTATCCGTTCCTGTTCCATCTGTCTATTTCACCATCGCCTTGAGGGCCTGTCGAATCAACTCTTCACTGGACACCAGCGTTTCATCATAAACGGCGGATACAGCCCGCGCGGCCTCTGCCGGCTTATACCCCAGCGCGATCAGAGCGCTCTCGGCGTCGGCGATCAGGGGCCGCGAAACTTCGCCGGCAACCACCGTCGCACCCCTGGCGTCTCCGGCCAGGCCCCGGGGCGCCCAATCCGCCAGCCTGTCGCGCATTTCAACCAACAGCCGTTCTGCGGTTTTGCGCCCAACGCCCGGCAATTTGACCAGGCTGGCGGCGTCACCGTGCTGCACGCAGGCGACAAACTGGTCGACCTCGATACCTGACAGCACGGTCAGCGCCAGCTTGGGGCCGACACCATTGACCTTGATCAGTGCGCGAAAGAGCTGGCGATCACTGTCATTGATAAAACCGTAAAGCAGCTGCGCGTCCTCGCGCACCACCATGTGGGTATACAGGCTCACCATTTCACCAACCGCCGGCAAATGATAAAAGGTGCCCATTGGCGCCTGGACTTCATAGCCAACACCGTTCACATCCAGCAACAGGTCCGGGGCCTGCTTGATAAGCAATTTACCGGTGAGTCGTCCAATCATCTCGCTCTGTATGCTCCCGCTTTGGATGGGTGATGGCGCTCAAGCCGGTGTCGTAAGCACATCTAACGCAAACGACGCCGCCGCACAGACGTCGCCCCACTCATTCTGATCAGGCTCTGCTGGCTGTGGGCATGACAGATAGCAGTGGCAAGGGCATCGGCCGAATCCTCCTGGGGAGTCTGCTTTAGACCCAGCAAAACCCTCACCATATGCTGCACCTGCTCCTTGCCCGCCGCGCCGCTACCTACCACCGCCTGTTTGATCTGGCGGGCAGAATACTCGGCTATCGGCAGGTTGCAGTTCACCGCCGCCGTTATTGCCGCTCCCCGCGCCTGTCCCAACTTGAGGGCGGAACCCGGATTTTTCGCCATGAAAACCTGCTCCACCGCCACCATCTGTGGGCAGTGCTGATGGATAATCCCCGAAATGCCATCAAAAATCAGCTTCAAACGCTCGGGTAATGCTTCAACGGGTAACTGGATGCAGCCGTGGTCAACGTACTCCAGCCTTGAGCCAAAGGCGTTGATAAGGCCATAGCCGGTGCGGCGTGAACCCGGGTCGATTCCGAGAATCACGGCCATTCGATCGCCACTACCATCATTGCGTGATTGCCAAGGCTCACCCCGAGCGCTGCTCTTTTGTTCAGCCTTACTTTTATAGTCAACTGCTAGCGCAGGTCACCGGGGCCGGCCTGCGCGGCCGGGACGCTACTGCTAACAGGCTATGTTAGCTCAGCATACACCTCATCGGGGATATCCGCATTGGAATAGACGTTTTGGACATCATCCAGGTCTTCCAGGGCGTCGATCAGGCCGATGATAGTCTCGGCGCCGCTCGCATCGAGTGGCACAGTAGTGGCAGCAATCATGGTGACTTCGCCGTTGTCCGGCTCCAGGCCCGCCGCTATCAGCGCGTCTTTGACCGCTGTGAAGTCCTCCCAGGCGGTAATCACATCAACCGATCCATCGTCGCCGCTTTCGATATCCTCTGCTCCCGCCTCCAGCGCCACCTCGAGAATTTTTTCTTCATCGGCGCCGGGAGCGTAACTGATCTGGCCCTTGCGGTCGAACAGATAGGCAACGGAGCCATCGGTACCGAGATTGCCGCCGCGCCGGGTGAATGCATGGCGCACCTCCGCCACGGTGCGGTTGCGATTGTCCGTCACCACCTCCACCAGGATTGCCACGCCACCCGAGCCATAGCCCTCGTAGGTGACCTCTTCCATATTGTCGGCTTCATTGGTGCCAGCCCCGCGGGCAATGGCATTATCGATGGTATCGCGCTTCATATTCGCTGCCAGGGCCTTGTCCAGCACGGCACGCAGCCTTGGGTTGTCCTCCGGCAGTGGTCCCCCGGTTTTGGCGGCCACGACTATTTCACGAATGATCTTGGTAAAAACCTTGCCTCGCTTGGCGTCCTGTGCCGCCTTACGGTGCTTGATATTGGCCCATTTGCTGTGGCCCGCCATAGTTTCCTCCTGCCAAAAAAACCTAAAAGCCCATCTTGCTGCCCGCTGAATGCCTGCTAAGCCTGTTGCTGTGTGTCCTGCTTGCGCAGACGAATATTCAGATCGCGCAGTTGATTGGCATCGACAGCGCTCGGCGCATCCGTCATGACGCAGGCCGCGCTCTGGGTTTTCGGGAACGCAATCACATCGCGAATGGAGTCGCTGTCGGTCATCAGCATCACCAGCCGATCGAGACCAAATGCCAGGCCACCGTGAGGTGGGGCGCCGTACTTGAGCGCCTCCAGCAGGAAGCCGAAACGTGATTGTGCCTCCGCGTCGGAAATACCCAGTATGCGCAGGACCGCCTGTTGCATGCTTACCTCGTTGATACGCAGGGAACCACCGCCAAGCTCCACCCCGTTCAGTACCATGTCATACGCCACCGACCTTGCAGCCTCCGGATTTGCCTGCAGCTCCTCCGGACTGCAAGAAGGCAGGGTGAAAGGGTGGTGCAGCGGCGTCAATCCACCCTTGTCGTCCTCTTCAAACATCGGAAAATCGACCACCCAAAGTGATGCCCAGGGCCGGGTATACAGATTAAGCTCTTCCCCGAGCTTGACCCGCAGCGCACCGAGCGCTTCGTTGACGATGCGGGTTTTGTCGGCGCCAAAGAAGACAATGTCGCCGTCCTCGCACTGCAATCGCTGGATCAAGGCATCAACGACCGAGTCGGGCAGGAACTTGAGAATCGGGGATTGCAGGCCCTCGCTACCGGCGGCGAGCTTATTCACCTTGACCCAGGCCAAACCGCGGGCCCCGTAGATCCCGACGAAATCGGTGTAGCGGTCAATATCCTTGCGCGACAAGCTGGCGCCGCCAGCCACCTTGAGTGCCGCAACCCGCCCCCTGGGATCATTCGCCGGGCCATTGAAAACCTTGAATTCAACGGCCTGCATCAGGTCTGTAATGTCGACCAGCTCCAGCGGAATACGCAGATCGGGCTTGTCACTACCAAAGCGAGCCATCGCCTCGGCATAGGGCATGCGGGGCATTTCACCGAGGTCGACAGCGAGAGTTTCCTCGAACAATTTGCGAATCAAGCCCTCGGCTACCG
>JAHEGP010000006.1 GCA_024645065.1 Cellvibrionales bacterium
GAAAGCGGGTTGCGCCGGGTTGCTGGCCGCTCGCCTGGCGTCGTGTCAGTAACGACTAGACAATGGCCAGGCGCTGATCGGCGTCCACAGGCTCCAGGCAAGGGCGAGCTTTCGAAGCGGCTTTTTGATGCGACGGTTGGGGCAAAAGAAACGCTTCGATCCGGTCCTGGATAATGTGGATCGCTTTGTTGATAGGGCCTATCAAGGGAAGCTCCCATGCCCGTCCAGACGCTTGCTGGGCTACGAACAACCAGCCCTGAGCAGTTAGATAAAGGTACAGTGTCCGGCCATTGTCCTTGTTGCCGATGACCAGCGCATTGCGATACTCACCTTGCTGGCACTGTATATGGACCCTCAGATGACCGGCACACTTGATAGTCGCCAAATCACAGACCCTCTTTTGCAATTCATGCAGAGTGCACAGGTCTTCCAGTGATATTTGATCATTTGTGCTTGTCATGGTTCGATTCCCTTTTATTCCTAACGCGCTAAGTATCGACCCTTGGGCCCTGTTCGGGTATACGTAAATACCGGTTTCGCAGTGAGAAAAACCGTGACGGGAATCGCGCGGATCGATGGCGTCAAAAACCGTGGCGCGAGGCGGGATTGCGCCGAGTGGGGGTGGGGCGGGGCTACCGCTCGACTCGTGCTGAACTGCTTGACAATACCAGGATTGACTCGTTCAGATCGCTGATCAAGCGTGCCATATCATTGATCAACTTGACGCAGACATCGGGCTGACGGCGCGCCAGGGTGATAAAGCTGTCCTTGTAAACTGCCTCAACGCTGCAGGTCCGGGTCGCAGTTACGGTGGCGTTGCGTTTCACATCGCTGAATGCGGCGAGTGCTCCAAACACCTCACCGGCGTAAATATCGCCCACTTTAATGCCGCTCTGCGATGCCTCGGCGTGGCCGCTCGCAAGCGTGTAGACATAGTCCGCACTGTCACCCTCGCGAATGATGATGTCGCCGGGTCGAAATTCCAGTGTCGTGGTTTTGATCATGGCGGTCTGCTCCCCTCGCAAGTTGGGATGATTGATACTCCGTAACAATAAATCATAGTCCGCCAAGGCTCTGGCGCAAGGCGATAAACCGGCCACCCAGGGCAGGTATCCAGGGCCTTGCCGGCCTTAATTGAAAATCCTGACTCTGGTGCTGGCCGGGTTGCCTGGTATATCCTGCGATGCTCCGTAAACCGCGAGCTAATCCTTGATGAGCGTCGATACCTGCAAGGCCTCCGAATTCCGACAACTAACCGGGCAGGACACCAGCCATCTTTGCGAGCTGACGTCCAATTCCAGCGTGTACTGGCTAAGCCGGCCAACCGCCGAGGCTTTTTCAGCTCTTGTGGCCGCCTCCCGAAGCCAGGGGTTCGAACTTGCGGTTGCCAGTGCGCACAGGAAGTTCGAACGGCAATTACTTATCTGGAATGAAAAGGCGGCTGGCATCCGGCCGCTGCTCGACGAAGCCGGTCAAGTCCTTGATATTGAGCAATTGAATGAGCGCGAGCAGGTGTTTGCAATGCTCCGATGGTCGGCCCTGCCGGGTACTTCCCGGCACCATTGGGGCACTGATGTGGATGTTTATGATGCAGCTGCCATGGATGCCGTTTATCGAGTACAGTTATGTCCCGACGAATGCGCGCAAGGTGGTATATTTTCGGGTCTGCATCGCTGGCTTGACGATGTCATTTGTCATAATCGCAGCTTTGGCTTTCAGCGCCCCTTTGACATCGATCGTGGGGGAGTCGCTCCGGAACCCTGGCATCTGAGCTTTGCACCCGAAGCGGGCAGGTATGAGCGAATGCTTGATTGTGGCCAAATGTATAATTTGTTGGCGCAGCAACCCATTGCACTCAAACAGACGGTGCTGGAGAATTTTGAAGAAATATTTCGGCGCTTTATTGCCCCTGCCCGGATCGACAAGCGGGCCGTGGCAGACTAGGGGCCGGTGGCTGGAGACTGGTGATGCGCCGATTATGGACCCTGATTCGTGAGGAGGCGCGCTGCGCCAGCCGCCAGGAGCCAGTGCTGGCAAGCTTCTATTACGCGACGGTATTGAATCACGATTCAATTGCCGCTGCGCTGGCTTTCAATCTGGCGCTGCGACTGGACAGTGCGACCCTCCCGGCAACGCTGATTCGCGAAGTATGCGACCAGGCGCTGCAAGCGGATGCAAATATGCGGCAGGCGATCGAGGATGATATTGAGGCCTACTACAGCCGGGATCCAGCCTGTGACCAGTACTGCATGCCCTTGCTCTACTTCAAGGGCTACCAGGCGATACAGGCCCAGCGCATTGCCCACTGGCTCTGGCAGCGACGCCGCACCGCAATGGCGTTGTATTTCCAACATCGCATTGCATGTGAGTTTGATGTCGATATTCACCCGGCGGCCAGGATTGGGCGGGGAATCATGCTGGACCATGCGACGGGTCTGGTCGTGGGTGAAACCGCCGTGATTGGCGATAACGTGTCCCTGCTCCATGGAGTCAGCCTTGGAGGGTCGGGCTGCTGCAGGGGTGATCGCCACCCAAAAATCGGCAGCGGAGTAATGATTGGCGCGGGCGCCAAGCTGTTGGGAAATATCAGGGTCGGAGAAGGCGCCAAGATTGCTGCCGGCAGCGTCGTATTGCAGGATGTCGATGCCCACACAACGGTAGCCGGGGTGCCGGCGGAGATTGTTGGCTCGCCGCTGGCTGAACAACCTGCGCTGATTATGAACCAGTCGCTTGATAGCTAGAGAGCGGAATTATACTGGCCTGCCAGCGGCAAGAACGTCAGTGCCTGTCAGCATCTCTGATCGGTTTGCATTTTAACCAACAGGTATAAAAGAGTATATTACCAGAACCAGCCCCCGGGCTTGGCAGTGCTGTCTGACAGATTATGTCAGCGGGAGCTTGGTATTGTCAGTGCTGACGTCTGGCAAACCATAACTATAACGTTAAGACTGTTGAATTCTTGTATGAATTCTCATTAAATGGGGATAACGACAGGGGATTATTTGGAGCGCAGGGGCTGAATAGCGAAGTTGCAATGGGCGCATAGTTGCCTTGGTATGCAAACCTCTTAACTACCGGGTGCAGTGAGTCGCGCTCAGGTCGTAGACATGAACGTCGAGCATAATAAGAAGGTGCAGCTATGAGCGTTAAACTGATCGATAACGAAGCTTTTTACGGGTTCAGGGTCCGGCGAACGGTGAACGGTAAGCTGTACCAGGAATACTTCTCGCTGAAAAAGGCAGGTAAACGACTCGGCTCACGGCAAACACGGGCGGTGGAGAGGATAGCCGAGGCCCGGGACGAAGAGCTGCGGCTCGAGCAGGAAAAGTCACGCCAGCGGCGCAAGGCCGAATTGTGTTTTCACCCGGATGGCAGTGTCAAGGGCATCAGTTATTTGATCAAGACTGAAAAGAGTGGCACCCGAACGCCAATTTTTCAGGTGGGTATTGCCTCGGAGCTCGACAAAAGAATTATCTGTACCAGTTTCTCGATCAATGCGCACGGCGCTGACCTCGCCTGGAGCAAGGCAATAGATACCTATGCTCGCCACAAGAAGATATCAAGGGGTACCAAGCTTTACAAAAAGTTGGCCGTCTCCATGCCGGTGGTCAAGGAAGCGCCCAGGACGGTCAAAAGCGCTGCTGCGAATAAACGCAGAGCGACGAGCAAGCCCTCCGCGGGCAGGCCGACCGGCACAAGCCGTAAAAAAACTGTATCGAAGCGAAAGGCAAGGATTGCAGCAGAGTGAACAATGGTTGCCAGATTCCGGGCAGCTGATATGCATGGCAGGGTAACGTGGGTTGACACGGCGCACAGTTACAGCAGAATGCAGGAGCTCGATGCTGCCGGGTAAGTGGGGAATTAAAATAACGATTCTGGTCAGGTTTTTCTGGAAGGGGTATACCTATGAGTGATTATGTTCTGGTTCCGCCGTTGCTTGGCGCTTTTGGATTGATCTGTGCCTTTGTGATCTATTCGATCCTGATGCGGCATCCAGAGGGCGATTTGAAAGTGACCAAGATAGGCGATGCGATTCATCTTGGCGCGATGGTTTTCATGCAGCGAGAGTACAGAATGCTGGCGATTTTCGCTGGCGTATTATTAGTTGTTCTATTCGTCACGCTTGGCAGCAATACCGCAATTGCATTTCTCTGCGGCGCCTTGACTTCCGCCACAGCCGGTGGCATCGGAATGTATGCCGCTACCCGTGCCAACGTGCGCACTACCACTGCGGCCCATGAACAAGGTTCCGCCGCCGCGTTGTCCGTGGCTTTTTACGGGGGGGCGATTATGGGTTTATCGGTCGCTTCGCTGGGATTACTGGGCTTGGGCATTCTGTACTGGTTCTTCGGAGGCGACCCAGAGACCGCGCATGCCATTCACGGCTTTGGCATGGGCGCGTCGGTTGTGGCGCTTTTTTCGCGGGTTGGCGGTGGTATCTATACCAAGAGCGCTGATGTGGGAGCCGACCTCGTGGGTAAGCTGGAGGCCGGTATTCCTGAGGATGATCCGAGGAATCCCGGGGTCATAGCCGATAATGTTGGTGATAACGTCGGTGACGTGGCAGGTATGGGGTCGGATATTTTTGAATCCTACTGCGGCTCCATGATCGCCAGCATTGCAATTGCCTCCACCCTGGGCTTTTCAGTGCTGGCAGTGCTGGTTCCTGGCTTGAACGAGGCTGAGGCTCGCTCGGCGCTGATGTTCCTGCCGCTGGCTCTGGCATCAACCGGGCTGATCTGCTCGATATTGGGTATATTGATTGTGCGCTCGATGTCGGCGCGACAGCCTGCGGTGGCACTGCGCAGTGGCACGCTGGCCGCACCTGTGATTTTCATTGGTGCCGCTTACTTTATCGTGGGTATGGTCGGGGTTGATAGCAACGTTTGGCTTGCGGTTCTGGCGGGAGCCGTAGGCGGAATCATCATTGGTCTGGTGACAGAGTACTACACGGCCTCGACGCCGGTAGTGCGCATTGCCGAGGCGGGTAAGACCGGGGCAGCCACAGTAATGATTACCGGTTTGGCGGTCGGGATGCAGTCGGTGGTGATACCAGTCCTGGCTATCTGCGGGATTATTTTCGTCTCGACTTCCCTCGCCGGCCTCTACGGTGTTGGCATCGCCGCAGTCGGCATGTTGGCAACGGTCGGTATTACTATGGCAATCGACGCCTACGGCCCGGTTGCCGATAACGCAGGCGGTATCGCGGAAATGGCGGGGCTCGGTAAGGAAACTCGCAAGATTACCGATTCGCTGGATGAGCTGGGTAATACCACGGCCGCCATTGGCAAGGGCTTTGCAATCGGCGCTGCGGCATTGGCTGCTTTGGCCATTATTGCCGCTTTTGTGGAAACCATGTCAGCCGGGGGAGAGGAATTTATATTGCATATCGGCGATCCACGGGTACTCATGGGCCTGTTTATCGGGGGATTAATCCCGTTTCTCATTGCCTCGATCACCATGACCGCCGTTGGTGATGCAGCGATGGACATGATTGTAGAGATTCGGCGCCAGTTTCGGGAGATTCCAGGCTTGATGGAGGGCACCGCGGAGCCAGACAATGCCAAGTGTGTTGATATTGCAACCTCCGCTGCCCTGCGGCGGATGCTGCTGCCGGGACTGATCGCGGTGTCGGCGCCACCGATTATCGGTTTCGGCCTTGGCGCACAGGCGCTCGGCGGTGCACTTGGCGGCGCCCTCATCAGCGGTGTGCTACTGGCCCTGATGATGGCCAACTCCGGAGGTGCCTGGGACAACGCGAAAAAGCATATTGAGAAGGGTAATCTCGGAGGCAAGGGCTCAGAAGTGCATACGGCGGCAGTCGTTGGGGATACGGTCGGCGATCCCTTTAAAGATACCTCCGGCCCCTCCATGAACATTCTGATCAACGTCATGGCGATTGTCAGCCTGGTAATCGCGCCTCTGCTAAGCGTTGCTTGACAGGGGCCAAAGCGTCCATTTCAATCTGGTTCGGCGCCCGAGAGGGCGTTGTCACCAGCTTTAAGGGTTGAGTCAAACCACGGGACTTCTGCGCGAGGCCCCGTGGTTTTGCTATTATCCACTCGGAAACCTGATTTTGCACAGCCTGGCAGCGGGCCGCTTCCATCCGGGGTCGGGCGACAAACGCGCTTTTGATGCGAGGAAGCATGCACCTACATTTTCTCGGTATTTGTGGCACTTTTATGGGAAGCCTGGCGCTGCTGGCGAGGCAATTGGGGCACCGGGTAACTGGCTCTGATAGCAACGTCTATCCACCCATGAGTACCCAACTCGAACAGCAGGGAATCGCACTTTGGCAAGGTTATGAGCCGCAGCACTTGCAGCCGGCTCCTGACCTGGTGGTGGTCGGCAACGCCATGAGCCGGGGCAATGCAGCAATCGAGTACATGCTCGATGAGGGGCTGGATTACACATCAGGCCCCCAGTGGTTGTGCCAGCATTTGCTTGCAAAGCGCTGGGTGCTGGCCGTCAGTGGTACCCACGGCAAGACCACCACCGCCAGTATGTTGGCCTGGATCCTGCAAGATAACGGCCTGCAACCCGGCTACCTCATTGGGGGGGTGCCGGGTAATTTTTCCGCCTCAGCAGACATTGGCAACAGCAGGCTTTTTGTCATTGAGGCAGATGAATACGACACGGCTTTTTTCGATAAACGCTCCAAGTTTATCCACTACCGCCCGAAGACTCTGGTAATCAACAACATCGAATACGACCATGCCGATATTTTTCCCGACCTGGCAGCGATACAGCGACAATTCCATCATTTGGTGCGCACGGTGCCGCAGAGCGGCGACATCGTGGCTGCGGCCGGCGACCCTGGCGTGGCAGAGGTGCTGGCAATGGGTTGCTGGACGCCAACCACTACCTTTAGCGTCAAGGGCCCTGGCGATTACAGCGCGCACAAGCTAAGCGCCGACGGTAGTCGTTTTCTGCTGTTGCATCATCAGCGTGAGGTCGCTGAGCTGCAGTGGGAAATGCTGGGCGACCATAATGTTGCCAATGCCCTGGCAGCGATCTCGGCAGCGGCCACGGTGGGCGTGTCACCGCAGCTGTCAGTGGCCAGTCTGGGTCGTTTCCGCGGCGTGAAAAGACGTCTTGAAAAAGTTGCAGAGATCAACGGTATTAGCATCTACGATGATTTTGCCCATCACCCGACGGCGATAGAGTCGACCCTGGCCGGGTTACGTAACAAGGTAGGCGCAGCGCGCATTTTCGCGCTGCTTGAGCCTCGATCCAACACCATGAAGCTGGGTGTGCACCAGTCCACCCTGGGAAAATCGGTGAGGGAAGCAGATTTTGCCTGGTGGTACCAGCCGACAGACCTGGCCTGGAGTCTTGCAGATGCTGTCGATCCAGCCCTTGGGGACCAGCGTATTTTCGACGACGTCGATCAGATGATCGCTGCCCTGTTGCAGGAAGTTCGCAGTGATGATCATGTACTGGTGATGAGCAACGGAGCTTTTGCGGGTATTCACCGACGGATTGTCCAGGCCCTGGAAGGTGCCCACGGAGCTGAGGTATGAGCGAAAAAACGATTGCGCTTGCCATGACTGGCGCGTCGGGGGCGGCCTACGGGATGCGTTTGCTGCAGCAGTTGGTGGCGGCTGACTGCCAGATCTATTTTATGATTTCCAAAGCTGCACAAATGGTGCTGGCCCTGGAAACCGAGTTCCGCCTGCCGGCCAGGGAGCGAGCCCAGCAGAGCTACCTCGGCGAGTCGTTCGGCGCTCGAGAGGGCCAGATAAGGGTGTTTGCAAAAGAAGATTGGATGGCTCCGGTCGCCTCGGGGTCTGGTGCCTTGGATGCCATGGTGATTTGCCCGGCCAGCACCGGAGTGATTTCAGCGGTAGCCACTGGCGCCAGCAACAATTTGATTGAACGCGCCGCCGATGTAGCATTGAAAGAGCGCAGGCAACTGCTACTGGTGCCAAGGGAATCCCCGGTATCCGCAATTCATCTCGAAAATATGCTGGCCATTACCCGTATGGGAGGTATTATCGTGCCGGCCTCTCCGGGTTTTTATCACCGCCCGGAGCAGGTTTCTGACATGGTGGATTTTGTCGTCGCCCGCGTATTGAACCTGCTGAAAATTCCCCAGACCCTGTTGCCACCCTGGGGGTACAAGCTCTCTGGCCCCTCCAGCTAGCTGGGCTTGCTATCAAAGGAAATTCCGTCTATGCGGCCTATTTATCGCAGCTTCGAGTTTTTTGAGGCGCATTACCGAATCGTGCTCTTGTTGGCGCTCTTGCTGCTGGCTTTCCTGGCCTGGCAGGCGCCCAAAATCAAGTTTGACGCGTCAGCAGATTCCCTGGTGCTGCAGGGAGATACCGCCCTGGATTACGCCCGGGAAGTCAACGAGCGCTACGCAAGTGAGGACTTTCTGCTGGTGACCTATGAGCCCGATGCCGAGCTTTTCAGTGAGCCGGTGCTGGAGGTGGTGCGCCAGTTGCGCGATGAACTCGCCGCGGTTGAAACCGTTTCCTCGGTATTCAGTATTCTCGATGCGCCACTGCTATACAGCCCACCGGTGACTGTGGACGGTATCGCCGACGGTCTGCCGGTGTTGCTTGATGAAGGCGTGGATCGAGAGCTGGCGGCCAGAGAATTTCTGGACAGCCCGATTTATCGCGGCCTGCTTACCAATGCGGACAACAGCGTCACCGCGCTGTTGGTAAACCTGCAGCGCGACGATAAATACTTCGCGCTTTTGCAGGCCCGGGACAGCCTTCGGGCGAAGCAGCGCGCAGGCACCCTCGACCCTGAACAGGCGGGTCAACTGCACTCTGCCGAGCACGATTTTGATAACTACAAGCTCGCGGTCAATGAGCAACAACAGCGCCTGGTCGATGAGGTGCGCAACATTGTTGCCCGGTACAGCAATGGCGCCACCGTGTACCTGGGCGGTGTGCCGATGATAGCGGTCGACCTGATCGCCTTCGTCAAGAGCGACCTGGTGGTATTTGGCAGCGGCATCCTCGTGTTCATTGTCGTTCTGTTGGCAGTGATTTTTCGCTCCCTCCGCTGGGTTGTCATTCCGTTGCTGATTTGCATCTCGACTGCGCTAGGCATGCTCGGTTGGCTGGCCCTGATCGACTGGCGCCTGACGGTTATTTCGTCGAATTTCATAGCGATCATACTGATCATCAACCTGTCGATACTAGTGCATTTGATCGTTAAGTATCGCGAGTTGGCGGCTCGAGATGAGCAGGCATCGCAGGCTGAGCTGGTAATGGGAACGCTGCAGGCGATGGCCAAGCCCTGCCTTTATACTACCCTGACCACCCTGGTAGCGTTCGCGACCCTGGTGGTCAGTGATATTCGTCCGGTTATGGACTTTGGCTTGATCATGAGTGTTGGGGTTGCCGTCGCCCTGATCGCCTCCTTCGTCCTGTTCCCGGCGCTCAACATGTTGTTGCCGCGCAGCTATGTGACGGCCGCCCGGGAACGCCCCCCTTTCACGCGTCATTTTGCCAAAGCGGTAGAGCACCACGGTGGTTCCATCCTGCTGCTATCGGCGTTGATTACTGCGGCCGCCGTGTGGGGAATCAGCCGGCTTGAAGTAGAGAATCGGTTTATCGACAATTTCCACCATGACACCGAGATCTACCAGGGTATGGAAACCATCGATCGCGAGCTCGGTGGCACGGTATCCCTGGATATCATTATTGAAGCCGGGCCAGACCAGCTTGTGTCCCAGACGACCAGTGAGGACTACGACGAGGTGGACCTGTTTGATGATGGCGGTACCACGGAAGACCCCAGCGTCTGGTTCAATCGGGATGGGCTGGATCGCGTAACGGCAATTCACCGCTACCTGGATGAACTGCCGGAGACCGGCAAGGTCATGTCATTGGCTATGATATACCAGGTTGCCAAGGACCTCGCGGGCGAAAATATCGACAATATCGAGCTTGCTCTGCTCAAATCGAATCTCCCCGGGGACGTGAGCGCGGTGCTGGTTGACCCCTATCTGGACGAGCCGCTGGAAGAAACCCGGATCAACCTGCGGGTCATGGAAACCGATCCCGACCTGCGCCGCGATGCATTGCTCAAGAAAATCGAGAAGGATCTCGTCGATAACTTTGGTTACCAGCCCGACCAGGTTCACCTGACCGGCATGATGGTGTTGTATAACAACATGCTGCAAAGCCTCTTCCGTTCGCAGATACTATCGCTGGGCGCAGTTTTCTTTGCCATTCTGGCCATGTTCGTGGTGCTGTTTCGCTCCCTCAGCCTGGCGCTTATTGCCCTGCTGCCAAATTTGCTGGGGGCTGCCATGGTGCTGGGTATTATGGGATTGGGTGGTATACCCCTGGATATGATGACCATTACCATAGCCTCGATTTGCGTCGGTATCGGTGTCGATGATGCAATTCACTACGTCTATCGATTTGGCAAGGAATTCGAACTCGATCGCAATTATCTTGCCGCCATGCATCGCAGCCATCGCAGCATCGGCAAGGCCATGTACTACACGTCGCTGATAGTGGTGCTGGGATTTGCCATCCTGGTTTTTTCCAATTTTCGACCCAGTATCTATTTTGGCCTGCTGACAGGGACGGCCATGCTGGCGATGCTGCTGGGCGACCTGCTGTTGTTACCGAAGCTGATATTTGTCTTTAAGCCCTACGGTCCAGAGGCCCGCAGCAGTTGATGATGGAATGTCGGTCTGGCTGCGGGGCCTGTTGTATCGCTGCATCGATTTCGAGCCCCATACCAGGGATGCCCGAGGGGAAGCCGGCCGGCGCGGACTGTGTGCAGCTCGATGACGATTTTAACTGTCAACTGTTCGGGCAAGCTGCACGACCACAAGTCTGTCGGGACCTGCAGCCCTGTGCAGATATTTGTGGCAGCACACGGTCAGAGGCAATGAGCCTGATTGCTGTGCTGGAGCTGGCGACGCTGCCCTGAGCATGCTTCCCTCCCACAGGCAGCAGATTGCGCTGTTTCCCTTGAAGTCGGTACTGTTTCCCGGCGCGCGCACCGCCCTGAAGATTATCGAACCCCGCTACATGGATATGGTCAAGACCTGCCTGAAAGCGGAACAGGGCTTTGGGGTCATTTTGCTGAAGGCTGGCAGCGAGGTTTATCGGCCCGGTTTGTGGCGCACCCCTGATCTTGCGGAAGTGGGTTGCTACGCCAGGATCGTCGATTGGGATGCCTTGCCCCAGGGCCAGCTCGGCCTGGTGGTGGAGGGCGCCGGGAAATTCCGCCTGCGCGAATGGTCAGAAGCCCCTGACCACCTGCTGCGCGGAAGCGTTGATTGGGTGGTCGAGGAGGGCGACCAGGCTCTACCGCACTTGGCGCTGGAGCTGGCCGAGCTGCTGCGCAGCTTGTCAGCCCATCCAACCGTGCAACAGCTGAAGATGGATCGCCGCCCGCACTCGGCACTTTCGACAGCCAATCAGCTGGCGCAGTTGCTACCCATCAGTCCGACGCAGAAGCAGCAGTTGCTGGAACTTGAAGATCCATTGGGTCGATTGGCTTTGATCGAGCAGTTTTTGGGTGAGCTGGCGGGTTAACGGCGGAGCTTGTCCCCGATGCGATTACCCTGCAGTGGCCTCATCAGGCATTGACGTTGTGGTAGTAGAGCAGCCCGAGATAGCCCAGGTAGATGAGCAATAGCACCGAGGCCTCGGCTCGTTGGATCACACCGCCTCTGCGCAGGGAGTAATTGCTGGAGAAAAGCCAGAGCAGAACACTCAGCAACACCATGGCGGGATAGTCACGGGTTAACACCGCGGGCTCGAAAGCGCCCGGTGCGATAATTCCCGGAATTGCCATAACGCCAAGCAAATTGAAAAGATTGGAACCGACGACATTGCCTATCGCGATATCGTGCTCACCTTTGCGCGCAGCGGCGATAGATGCCGCCAATTCTGGCAGTGAGGTACCGAGGGCCACGATGGTCAGGCCGATAACAAGATCACTGATGCCCAGCGCTGTCGCGATTTCGGTAGCGGACCATACCAGCAGGCGGGAAGAGATAACCAGCACAAACAGTCCCAGCAGCAAGGTGCCGATGGCAGCGCTCGCCGTCATATCCAGCGGAATTTCCGACTCGAATTCCCGCGCAAGGATGTCGCTACGATTGCGGGCGGCTTCATGCAGGGTCCAGCCGATGATCGCAATCAGGCCGCACAGGAGTATCAGTCCATCAACCCGATTGAGCTCGCCGTCGAGCAGCATCATTACGCCCAGGAACATGCACAGCAATAGCACGGGTAGTTCGCGCTTGACGATTCTGGATTGCACCCGCAGCGGGTAGAGCAGCGCAGTCGCGCCGATAATCAGGCCGACATTGGCTATGTTTGATCCCAGTGCATTGCCAATGGCAAGCCCTGACTGACCGCTCGCTGCGGCCATCGCCGAGACCAGCATTTCGGGTGCCGATGTGCCGAAGCCCACCACGACCACCCCGATGACCAGCGGGGAAATCCCGAAGATTCGAGCGCTGGCCGAGGCGCCAATCACGAAACGATCAGCGCTCCAGATAAGTAGTAAAAAGCCGACCAACAAGCCGCCGATTGCCAAACCCATACGCAAGCCTTCCGGGGGGAGGGGGCGGATTATACGGCAGTGAAAGCGCTTAGGTGAAGTCGCCCTCAGAAAAACCCTGCTTGCGGCGATTGATGGTCTGGTGGACGTGCTCGGCGAAGCCAAACCCTGCCTCGCCGTACAGATTGAAGGTGATGCAACCCATCGCCTTGAGTTCTGCGAGTTGATCCTGGTGACGGGCGATGGCCGCCAGCTGACCCTGGTAGCCCATTTCCCGGATCAATTCGCAGACCGCCTTGTTTTCAGAATGCTTGGTCAGGTTGACCATGATCAGTTGTATGTCCTGGAGTTTGACCTGACTCCAGAAATCGGAGTCGCTGGCATCACCATGCACGATTTTCATACCCTTGAGGCGCAAGCCAGGAATTTTGCTGGTGTTTTCCTCTACCCCGACCACGGTATTGCCATAAGCCTCCGTCAGGTAGAGGTAGGCTCCTACCCCGACTCGACCCATGCCCAGAATAATGACAGAGCTGCCTCTCAGGTCTTCGGGCTGTTCGCTCTGCAGCCGTTTTTCACGCTCGAACCGACGCAGCTGTGGCTTGAAGCGTCGGTATATTTCATGGGAGCGGGTATTGAAGGGAACCGAGATGAAAAATGAAATGGACAGGGCCAGGGCAATGGTGACCACCCACTCCCGCTCCAGCAACCCGGCATCCGCGGCCAGGTCAGCGACGATGAGGCCAAATTCGCTGAAATTGAAAAGCGCCAGCGAAGCTAACAAGGCAGTTCTGGCTCGCAATCGGAGCGCCGTCATCAGCAGGTAATACAGTACGGGCTTGGCAAACACCAGAATGCCCAACGCCAGGGCAATCAGTAGCCCGTCTGTTCCAGGGAGTCCACTGAGTCCAATGGACAAAAAGAAACCCACCAGGAACAGGTCTTTTAAATCCAGCAGTGACTTGGCCAGCTCCGAGCTCTTGCCCCCGCCAGCCAGCAATGCACCCAGGATCAGTGCGCCGAGATCACCCTTGATATTAAATGCCTCGAACAAGGTTGCGCCGCCAAAAGCCACGCCGATGCCAAATAGCAGCAGCAGCTCCCCGTGGCCGCTCCAGCGCATGATGCGGAAGAGGAGGGGGCGGCTCAGTACCAGAGCAAGCGCAGTGGCAAACAGGCCCAGGGACAAGTCTGGCAGCTTGCCGGTATTAAGTGCAAGAAATACCACGGCTGCCAGATCCTGCATGATGAGAATGCCAATGGCGATCTTGGCGTGGAGTGCGGCGCTCTCGCCCCTATCCTCAAAGATCTTTACGGCGAAGACTGTGCTGGAAAACGACAGTGCAAAGGCGATGATCCAGACTGCCTCGGGCTTCATTGGCGCGATGGATGGGAATATCGCCAGCGCCGAAAAAATCGCCGCTCCCAGCAATAACATGCTCAGTAGCAAATGGATGCTCGCAACTGCCCACACCTGGGGGGCTGCCAACTCCCTGATATTGAGCTTCAGGCCAATGGTGAACAACAGCAAGGTTACGCCTGCCTGCGCCAGCACATCGATCATAGCCCCGGCTTCAATGGGCAGCATGTAAAGGGCGAAGCCTGCGACCAGATAACCCAGCATGGGCGGATAGCCCAGTTTGCGCACGGCGACGCCGCATCCCAGGGCGATTAGTATAATGAGCGGGTCTATCATCCGATAATCCTGAAGCGGTCTCTGAGCCAGATGGCGGCGATGGCGATAATAATAACAATAAAGATGCCCGCGATGATGTAGCTGCGCCACTCGCCAGTGCTATCAGTCGCCGCCCCGGAAAAGTAGCCGGGCAATGTATACATGGGCGCCCAGGCCAGGGCCGAGGCTATGTTCAGCGAAAAGAACAACCAGCGCGGCATCAACAGGCTGCCGGCCACTAGTGGCATTACCGGTCGAACCGGGCCGAGGAAGCGTGCCACTACGATGCTGATACCGCCGTACTCGTAAAAAAAATGTTCGCCCCTTGCGAGCCAGTTTCGGTGGCGGCTAAATGGCCAGATATTGGGCAGGTGGCTGTGGAAATGGCGACCGATAAGATAGCTGGCACTATCGCCGGCAACCGCGCCTGAAAAAGCACACGCGATGGTCGTCGGCAGTGACAGGGCCCCCGTGCCAGCGATGAATGCGGCGAGGTAAAGTAGCACCACGCCCGGGATGATGATGCCGATCAACGCGAACGACTCGACAAAGGCAATGCCGGCAATGATTGGCCCGAGCCACGCCTGATGCTCGGTAAGCCAGTACCATGCGGCGCTATCTTGTAGTGAGTTCCAGTCCATAGGGCCGCATAGATGTTATAATGCCGGGTTTATTCGGTAGCCGACAAGAGGAATATCGGGTTGATGAATGTCAAGGATTATATGTTGGACTTGGGGCAGCGGGCCAGAGCTGCGTCCAGGCTGATGGCGGCGGCTGACACCCGGGACAAGAATAACGCATTGCTGGCGACTGCCGAAGCGCTGGAGCGTGCCGAGGCGAGCGTGCTTGTCGCCAATGCGCGTGATCTCGATAGCGGCGCGCAGCGTGGCCTGGAATCGGCTTTGCTGGATCGCCTCGAGCTGACCCCGGCTCGATTCAGCTCGATGGTGGCGGGGCTGCGTGAAGTGGCGGCGCTGGCCGACCCGGTCGGCGCCATCAGTGATCTCAATTACCGACCCTCTGGCATCCAGGTCGGGCGCATGCGAGTCCCGTTGGGGGTGATCGGCATAATTTACGAGTCGCGTCCCAACGTCACTGCAGAAGCCGCCAGTTTGTGCATTAAATCCGGCAATGCGGCAATTTTGCGCGGTGGCTCTGAAGCCCTGCACTCCAACCAGGCTATTGCGCGCTGCCTGGCCGAGGGGCTTGGTGCTGCCGGTTTGCCCGAAGCGGCCGTGCAGGTGGTAGAGACGACCGATCGCGCAGCTGTGGGCGAGCTGATTGCGATGGAACAATACGTCGATGTCATCGTGCCCCGGGGCGGGAAGGGCCTTATCGAGCGAATCAGTGCAGATGCACGGGTTCCGGTGATCAAGCACCTTGACGGCGTTTGCCATGTCTACCTGGACGATCATGCTGATGCCGCAAAGGCGCGGCGTATAGCGATCAATGCCAAAACCCAGCGCTATGGTACCTGCAATACCATGGAAACCCTGCTGCTGGCTGAGTCACGTGCCCGGGAATTGTTGCCCGTGCTTGCAGCAGAGTTTCGTGAGCACGGAGTGGAGTTGAGAGGTTGCGATGCGGCCAGGGCGGTGGTCCCCGATATGCACCCCGCAACAGAAGCCGATTGGCACGAGGAGTATCTGGGCCCTGTTCTGGCAGTGCGGGTTGTGGCGGGGCTTGACCAGGCGATCGAGCACATTAACCACTACAGTTCCTTGCATACTGATGCCATTGTGACCGAGGATTACAGCAGGGCGCGCCGTTTCCTGCGAGAGGTGGATTCGAGCTCGGTAATGGTCAACGCCTCGACCCGATTCGCCGACGGCTTTGAATATGGCCTGGGCGCAGAAATCGGGATATCGACGGACAAAATTCATGCCCGTGGCCCGGTGGGTCTGGAGGGACTTACCAGTCAAAAATTTGTGGTGTTGGGCGATGGCCATATTCGCCAGTAGCGGGGTGGTGGTTTGAAGCGTCAGCGTATCGGCATTTTGGGGGGAACCTTCGATCCCATACATTTCGGTCACCTGCGTACAGCTTTGGAGTTGCTCGAAACGCTGGCAATGGATCGTATGTTGCTCATTCCCAGCGGTGTTCCACCCCACAGGCAATTGCCGGCTGCCACGGTCAGGCAGCGGCTCGATATGATACACCTCGCGTTGATCAGTGATTCCAGCCTGCAGCTTGATGCCAGGGAGTGCCGAAAGCAGGGCACCAGTTACAGTATTGATACGCTGCGCGAACTGCGGCATCGCTGGGGCGAGGATACCGCGCTGGACTTTTGCGTCGGTACCGATGCCTTTACCAGCATGGACACCTGGTATTGCTGGGAGGAGTTGGTGGAGCTGTGCAATATTCTGGTGGTCTCGAGGCCAGGCTGGCGCTTGCCGGATGATCTTGGCGCCCTGGAGATCTGGCGCGACCGTTTTACCGAGGACAGTGATACACTGTCGCAAAACGCCGCCGGTTCGGTGTTATTTTTGGCTCTGACGCCCATGGATGTGTCGGCTTCAGGTATTCGCCGGCTGGTAAGCGAAGGGCGATCTGCAAGATACCTTCTGCCCGAGGCAGTATGGCAATATATTCAACAGCATCGCCTCTACCGGGCGGACACACAGGAAACCAGCCCAAATCAATGAAGCCGGAAAAAGTGAAAGACAAGATCGTCGCTGCCCTCGAGGACGTCAAGGGGCGCGAAATAATTGCTCTGGATGTGCGCAAACTTACCGGCATGACAGACTACATGGTTATTGCAAGCGGCGCCTCCAATCGACAGGTGAAGGCCCTGGCCGACAATGTGCAGGAAGAAATGCGCAAGCATGGCATAAGGCCAATGGGCACCGAGGGTGAAACCGCTGCTGAATGGATTCTCGTCGATTACGGTGATGTGGTGGTGCACGTCATGCTGCCGGAGGCGCGGGCTTTCTACGATCTGGAGCGACTCTGGTCCGATCGCGCGGTAGGGGCGATGGAGCAACCCGGCGACTGATGCGGTTGCGAATCATTGCCGTCGGTAGCCGGATGCCGTCGTGGGTTGAGCAGGGTTGCAGGGAATACAGCAAGCGCCTGCCGCGAGAATTGCGACTCGAGTGGGCAGAGGTGCCGCTTGGGCCGCGCCGGAAATCGTCCCATGTCGATCGCGCCATCGCTGTTGAAGACGCCGCGATGCTGGCCCGAATTCCCCCCGATAGCCGTGTGATAGCGCTGGATATCCCGGGTCGTCGGTGGTCAACCGAGCAGTTGGCCGGGGAGCTTGGCAGCTGGCAGATGGAAGGCCGTACAGTCTGTTTTCTTATAGGCGGCCCGGACGGGTTGGGCCAGGCCAGCAAGGATCGTTCCGATACCAGTTGGTCCTTGTCGCCCCTCACCTTGCCACACCCCCTGGTTAGGGTGGTGCTGGCGGAACAGCTATATCGCGCCTGGTCCCTCGGCCAGGGGCATCCTTACCACCGATAGATGATTGCGGATGTCCCGACCAGAACCCATTAAAAATATTCACAATGAGCGAGAGATTTTTCTCGGCCGAATGTTGATCGCGTTGCTGGTCATGGCGCTGCTTGCCAGCCTGTTGGTGTATCGTTATTTCAATTTGCAGATCATGCAGTATGAAAACTATCGGGTACAGTCTGACAGAAACCGGGTACACCTGCAGTCCATCGGCCCCACTCGCGGACTCATTTTTGATCGCAATGGGGTACTGTTGGCGGATAATCGGCCCAGTTACACCCTGACTGTGGTGAAGGAGCGGGTGGGGGATATCGACGCCGGATTGGCCCTGCTGCAGGAATTGTTGCAGGTAGAGGCTGCAGAGATTGAAAAACTGCGCCAGGTTCTCGGCGCGGGTCGTCCGTTTGAGCAGATTCCCCTGAAATTTCGCCTCAGCCCCGAGGACATCGCCATCCTTGCGGTCAACCGCTATCGAATGCCCGGCTTCGAAGTGAAAGCCGAGTTGGCCCGGTATTATCCCCAGGGAGAGTATTTCGCCCACGCGGTGGGTTATGTCGGCAGGATTAACGAGGCTGAATTGAAAGCCCTTGATGTCCTGGATTACGCCGGCACGCATGTCATCGGCAAGACTGGCATCGAGCGCTACTATGAGGATCTGTTGCACGGCACCGTAGGGTACGAGAATGTAGAGACCAATGCCCGGGGCCGGGTGTTGCGGGTACTGGACCGTACCGATCCACTGCCCGGCAGGGACCTTATCCTCAATATCGATGCCAGGATTCAGCAGGTTGCCCACGATGCTCTGCAGGGTGAGCGCGGTTCTGTGGTTGCGCTCGATCCCCGGGATGGTGCCGTGATCGCCTTTGTCTCAACCCCGGGTTTCGATCCAAATTTGTTTGTCGGCGGGATCAGCGGCAAAGATTACCGTATGCTGAATGAATCCCCGGATCTGCCTTTATATAACAGGGCGACTATGGGGCAATATCCCCCGGGGTCGACCATTAAACCGATCGTCGGCCTGGCTGGGCTGGAATACGGGGTGGTTACACCCAGTACCGTAATCAGCGATCCGGGCTACTATCGACTGCCCAATGACCGGCGTAACTACCGCGACTGGAAGCGAGGTGGTCATGGCGGGAGAATCGATATTCATATCGCGCTTGAACAATCCTGTGATGTCTATTACTACGACCTCGCGTACAAGCTTGGCGTCGACCAGATTCATGAATTCGGCGACCTGTTCGGGCTGGGCAAGCGCAGCGGAATAGATCTGCCGGTGGAGCGCCCGGGCTTGCTGCCGTCCCGGGAGTGGAAACGCGCCAACCGCAACGAGCCCTGGTACCCGGGTGAGACTCTCAACATCGGTATCGGCCAGGGCTATATGCTCACTACCCCGCTGCAATTGGCAGTATCGACGGCCGCCATCGCCAATCGCGGAAGGGTGTTGCAGCCGAGGATTCTGAAGTCCGTTTCCGGTGAGGTGCCTGGCCAGCCGCTGGCAACACAGTTTGAAATCAAGAACCCGGTTAACTGGGACATAATCGCCGGTGCGATGGAAGCGGTGGTGCATGGCGCTCGCGGTACTGCCAAGGGTATTTCAAGGGACTTGCAGTATCGCATCGCCGGCAAGACCGGCACCGCGCAGGTTATTGGCATCGCCCAGGATGAGGAGTACGACTCGGAACTGATCGACAAGCGCAATCGTGACCACGCCCTGTTCATTGCCTATGCGCCGGCCGAAAATCCGCAAATAGCGATAGCGGTCATTGTGGAAAATGGTGAGCATGGCTCATCCACCGCCGCGCCGATCGCTCGCACGGTCATGGACGCCTATCTGCTGGATATCTTTCCGCCCCCGCCAGAACCCGAAAAAGAAGCCGAACCGGAAACCGAAACTGCGGCCACTTCATCCGGCGCCCTCGAGGCAACCGCGCGAGCGCAGGAGGCTGCCCTTGTCGAGTAGTGATTTTGTTCGACGTTTGCCCTCCAGCGGGCGTTCCCTGCGAGTCGAGCGCTCGTGGGTAAGGCGGATGCATATCGATGTGCCGTTATTGATTTTGCTGTTGCTGCTAACGGTTTACGGCATGGTGGTTTTGTACAGCGCCAGTGAATCCAGTCGCGATGTGCTGTTGCGCCAGGGCATCTACTTTGTGATTGCCTACCTGATGATGTTCGTGACCGCGCAGTTTGACCTGCGTTTTTTCGAGCGCGTCGCGCCATGGCTCTACTGCGGGGGAATCCTGCTATTGGTATTGGTGCTATTTTACGGGACCGGGGCCAAGGGCGCCCAGCGCTGGTTGAGTGTTCCTGGAATGCCGCGCTTTCAACCTGCGGAGATTATGAAACTGCTTGTGCCCATGACCGTGGCCTGGTTTTTGGCAAGACGGGTGTTTCCACCTCGCTTCAAATATGTGCTGGCGGCGGCAGTGCTGCTTCTTCTGCCAGCGGGCCTGATCGCGGTGCAGCCCGACCTCGGCACCTCGCTGTTGATCGCCGCTTCGGGAATCCTGGTGTTGTTTTTTGCGGGTCTGCCCTGGGTGTATACGGCAGTAGCGCTCGGGCTGGCGACGCTCAGCTTTTATCCGGCCTGGCTGTTCCTGTTACATGACTACCAAAAGCAGCGAATCCTGACGTTGTTAAACCCGGAGAGTGACAAGCTCGGCGCTGGCTGGAATATTATTCAATCGAAAACCGCGATTGGGTCTGGCGGCTGGCAGGGTAAGGGGTGGCTGCAGGGCACCCAGTCACACCTCGATTTCCTGCCAGAAAGCCAGACCGACTTTATCATCGCCGTGCTGGCCGAGGAATTCGGTTTGTTGGGGGTGTTGCTACTGATGATGCTGTATATGGCTATTATCGCGCGCTGTGTCGTTATCTGCCTGAATGCCCAGCATTCCTACGGTCGCTTGCTTGCCGGCAGTATCACGGTCACTTTTTTCGTCTATATTTTTGTCAACATGGGCATGGTATCGGGATTGCTGCCGGTAGTTGGTGTACCATTGCCGCTGGTCAGCCAGGGCGGGACTGCGCTGGTAACGTTGATGGCAGGCTTCGGCGTGCTTATGGCGATCAGCACAGAAGAAAAGAAAATTACGGGGCATTGAAGGATTGTTCATGGGTAAGGGTCAGGCCGGTTTATTCTCAGTCGCGTGCGCGCTGCTGCTATTGGCATCCGGGCCGGTTGTTGCAGAGTACAGCAACAACCCAAGGGCGCAGGAATTCGTAAGGAACATGGTGGCACGGCACGGTTGGGACGCGGAGCAACTGATGGCCGTTTTATCCCGGGCGCAGAGGCAGCAAGCGGTTATCGATTCAATTGAAAAACCCGCCGAATCGAAAACGTGGGCCCAATACCAGGATATTTTCATTACCGATAAACGCATCAGTGGCGGCGTTGCCTTCTGGGAAGAGCATGCTGCCACCCTGGCCCGGGCCGAGGAAAAGTTCGGGGTGCCGTCCCGGATTATTGTTGCCATTCTCGGCGTTGAAACTTTTTACGGTGAGCGCATGGGAAGCTACCGGGTTATCGATACCCTGGTCACCCAGGCGTTCGAGTTTCCGGTCGATGCATGGCGTTCGCGGTTTGGGATCGAGCAACTCGAAAGCATGCTCCTGCTCGCCAAAGAGCAGGGTTTCGATCCATTGGAGTTGAAGGGCTCTTATGCCGGCGCCATGGGCTACGGGCAGTTTATACCCACCAGCTACCGCGCCTACGCGGTCGATTTTGATGGCGATGAGGTGGCCGATATCTGGAATAATCCGGTCGACGCAATTGGCAGTGTCGCCAATTATTTGCGCGACAACGGCTGGAGCCGCGGGGTGGGTATCGCCGTCCCTGCCAAAGCTGCCGCTGGCCGCGACACCGCGGCGGTGAATCGCTCGCTTCAGGCAGACAGTACCATAGTAGCGCTGGAGAAGCAGGGCTATAGTGCTAACATGGATCTGGACCAGCAGCCTGCGGGCGTGGTTGAATTACAAGGCAAAGCCGGGACAGAATACTGGCTCGGGCTGGAGAACTTTTTTGTGATTACCACTTATAACCACAGCCGTCTTTATGCAATGGCTGTATACCAACTTAGTGAAAAGATTATGAGCTTGCGTGATGGCGGCAAGGCCTAGGCATACCCTCACTGTTGTAACGTGCCTGTTGCTGGCGCTGGTGTTGGTGGCGTGCAGCTCTGCGCCCAAGTCGCGTTATAGCCAGAAACACGATTCTGCGCCGCTGCTGAAACTCGACCCCGACCGCATTGTTGATGCCGAACCTCGAGCTGAGGTGGTCCGGGCCGCCGGTAATAAAAGTCCCTACCGGGTATTTGGCAAGACCTACCGGGTGATGGATTCACAGAGTGCCCGTCATTTCAAACAGCAGGGTTTGGCATCCTGGTATGGCAGCAAATTTCATGGTCACCTGACCTCGAACGGTGAAGTCTACAATATGTATGAGATGTCGGCGGCCCACAAATCGCTGCCGATTCCCTGTTATGTGCGAGTGACCAACCTCGAAAACGGTCGCACTGCCATCGTCCGGGTCAACGACCGGGGTCCCTTCCATGGCGACAGGGTTATCGACTTGTCCTATGCGGCCGCTACCAAGTTGGGGTACTCGGAAAAAGGTGTGGCTCGGGTCAGTATCGAGCGAATCGATGCAGAGAATTTCCGGCAGGCGGGTCGCCAGGAAAAAACTTTTCCGAATTCCCTGGAACCACCGGCAAAAAACGAGCCGCTGAGGGTCGAGCGCGACTCCGGGCGAGCTTATTTGCAGGCCGCGGCATTCAGGCAGTTCGAGTCGGCGGAAATTTTGCGCCGGCAACTGCTGGTCTTGCTGGATGCTCCGGTAACGATAAGCAGCTCACAGAGCGACGCCTTGCACAGGGTGCGAATCGGGCCCCTGGACAGTTCGCTGGATGTAGAGCGCATCAGCGCGCTCATGGCCCGCGAGAACTACTCCAGGCCGCACCTGGTGTACCATTGATTGCAGCCATTGATTGCAGGCGCATGCCTTGCCACGACTACCTTTTGGTTCAAACTCTGCGAAACCTGATACAATAGCGGCCCAGCAGGTTTTCCTCATTAGTCAATAATCGGATTCTAGTATGCTTAACAAAGCCTTTATTGCTTTGCTGTTTGCGCTATTGTTGCGGCCAATGTGGGTCGTGGCCGCAAATGAGGCTGTATTAATACCGGCGCCGCCCGGATTGGCTGCTCAGGCCTATGTGTTGATGGATGCTGACAGTGGCCGGGTCCTGATCGCAAAAAATGCAAACCAGCGCCTTGCGCCGGCGAGTCTGACCAAGATGATGACCAGCTATATCCTCTCGGCGGAATTGAACAAGGGCAGTGTCAGCAACGAAGACATGGTGCGGATCAGCAAGAACGCCTGGGCGCAAAATCCAATCTTCCAGGGCTCGTCCCTGATGTTTATCGAAGTGGGCAAGGAGGTCAGCCTGCTCGACCTGCACCGTGGTATCGTTATCTCTTCGGGCAACGATGCCTGTGTCGCGGTGGCTGAATACCTCGCCGGTAGTGAGGATGCATTCGCTGATATCATGAATCAGCAAGCCGAATTACTCGGCATGAAGGGCAGCCATTTCGTCAATTCCCATGGGCTTCCAGATGACCAGCATTACACCACGGCAATGGACATGGCAATTCTCGCCCGGTCAATCATCCGGGATTATCCTGAAGACTATACGATGTACTCCGAGCGCAGTTTTACCTTCAACGACATACCCCAGTCTAATCGCAATACCCTGCTGTGGCAGGATTCGTCGGTCGATGGTTTGAAAACCGGCTACACGGCAGATGCGGGATACGGCCTGGTGGCATCTTCGCTGCGCAAGGAAATGCGCTTGATCGCAGTTGTCATGGGCGCCAACAGTGCAGATGCCAGGGCCAGGGAAAACCAGAAATTATTGCAGTACGGCTTCCGCTACTATGAAACGATCAAGCTCTACGGTGCGGGTGAGCAACTCACGGAAGCACGAATCTGGGGGGGCGAGAAAAAGAGCCTGTCAATGGGGGTTGCCGAAGATATTTTCCTGACCATCGCCCAGGGCGAGCGTGACTCGTTGCAAGCGGAGTTGGAGTTTGGCGAGATTATCAACGCCCCGGTGGCGGCGGGTGAGACCCTGGGCACGCTGAAGCTGAGCGTTGGCGGCGAACCGATTTCCCTGCAACCACCTTCGGAGCAGGGCAGTGATATTGAAGTTGAGACGGGGCAGATTGTCGAGCCGAGACTGGTGGCTCTTGAAACCGTTGAAGAGGCCGGCATAGTAGCGAGGCTGTGGGATAAACTGGTGCTGTTCGTTTATCAATTTCTGGGTCTTGCGACCCGCTAGGACGCTAATTATGCCCCCCTCTGAACCGCTGCTCGAATTCCCGGTCGAATACACTATCAAGGTGCTCGGCCGGGATAGCGAAGATTTTGTCGAGACAGTTACCGCGACTGTGGCGGAGTATGCCCCGGACCACGGGCCGGCTGAATTGCGGCCCAGTAACAAGGGCCGCTTTGTCTCGGTCAATATTACTTTCACGGCGCAGTCTATGCAGCAGCTGGGGAACATCCACCAGGCCTTGAATGCCTGCGACCAGGTTGCGATGATACTGTAGCCGTGGAGAAGCCGGGGTATCTTGTCGTCAGGCGCCTGGGCACGATCGACTATCAGCTGTGCTGGCAATCGATGCGCGCATTTACCGACGGCCGCGATCCATCCGTCGCCGACGAGCTCTGGTTGCTTGAGCATCCCCCGGTGTTTACACAGGGCCAGGCTGGCAAGGCAGAGCATGTGTTGGCAGCGGGGGATATTCCCGTGATCAAGGTAGATCGCGGCGGCCAGGTAACCTATCACGGCCCCGGTCAACTGGTGGTTTACCTGTTGATCGATATTCGCCGGATGGGGTGGGGCGTGCGCCATTTGGTTGCTAGTATCGAGCAGAGCGTTATTGGGCTGTTGGCAGAGTATGGCATCGCTTCGGTCAGCCGCAGTGACGCGCCCGGCGTCTATTTGCAAAACGGGGCGAAGATTGCTGCGCTGGGATTGAAGGTGCGGCGTGGTCGTTGCTTTCACGGACTGTCATTGAATATCGATCTTGACCTGGAGCCATTTGGGCGCATCAATCCCTGTGGCTACGCCGGCCAGACTGTAGCGCGTATGAAGGATGAACTCGGCAGTTGGCCTGCCCCTGAAACGCAAAGATTGGAGCAGCGATTGGTTGCCCATCTCGCCGGTCATATGGGTTACACAGAATTGCAGTCAGTCCATGGGCTGCCGGTGCAATCCGAGATGAGGGATTAGAGTGATGAGCGACACCCCGCGTAAGGTGGTTCAGGGAGAAAAGCTGCGAGGCGCCGACAAGATGGCGCGTATTCCGGTAAAGGTTATTCCCACCACCGAATTGCCGCGCAAGCCTGACTGGATTCGGGTAACCATTCCAGCCTCTGCCGAGATCGCCAGGGTCAAGGGCATTCTGCGCGAACACAAACTGGCGACGGTTTGTGAAGAGGCGCAATGTCCCAATATTGGCGAATGCTTCGGTGGTGGCACTGCGACATTCATGATCATGGGGGAGATCTGCACGCGGCGTTGCCCGTTTTGTGATGTCGCCCATGGTCGACCCAATCCGCTGGATCCCGATGAGCCTCTCGGTTTGGCCCGGGCGATTGCTGCAATGGGCCTGAAGTATGTCGTCATTACCTCGGTCGATCGTGACGACCTGCGCGACGGCGGCGCAGGCCACTTCGGTGAGTGCGTTCGCCAAACCCGGCAACTCAATCCGGCGATCAAGGTTGAAATTCTGGTGCCGGATTTTCGAGGTAGGATGGAGCTTGCCCTCGACACCCTGGCGCAGGAAGCGCCCGATGTTTTCAATCACAACCTGGAAACAGTGCCGAGCTTGTACAAGCAGTGCCGCCCGGGCAGCGATTACCAGTGGTCGCTGGATCTGCTGGCCCGCTACAAGCAACGCCGGCCGGATGTGCTCACCAAGTCAGGTCTTATGCTGGGCCTGGGCGAGAAGACCGAAGAGCTGATTGCGGTAATGCAGGATATGCGCGACCACCAAATTGACATGCTAACCCTCGGCCAGTATCTCCAGCCCAGTCGTGATCATTTGCCGGTAGCGCGGTTTGTAAAGCCTGAGGAGTTTGCAGAGCTGGGCCGCATTGCCGAAACCATGGGATTCAGGAGTGTTGCTTCCGGCCCTCTGGTGCGAAGTTCCTACCACGCCGATCAGCAGGTCGATCTCGGGTTTTTCAAATAGCCTGGCTCGACCCTCGAAGTTTTTAGGGTTGCCTGCGCGCTTTGGCTATACTTGGCTCTTGGAAGGTCGGGGCGGAAAGATTTTGCCCCGCAATACTGTCATGCATGGATTTTGCGAACTCTGATCTTGTCGATATATATATGAAAAAACATTTCTCCGGTTTGCAATATTTTCTGAAGTCAGCACGCATGATTGCTGTGACGGGTCAGCTTTTGCTGGCTTGTCAAGTCGGCGCCGAAGAAGCCGAGCCCTTGATAAAGGGCCCCGGGCAATCCCATGATTTAGCTGAGAAGCAGCCGGTGCCGGCAGCGCCGGTGGATCTTGATAAGCCGCTCCCCGAGGCGCAGCCCCTGTCGGTAGTCGCGGAAGAGGGTGCCGTGACTGCAGAAGGGGAGCCATCAAAGGCGATTACCCGGGCTAAAAGCGTGGATCTGGGAGAGCCAATGCAGGCAGCTCTGCCATTGCAGGCCGTGGAGGAGCCGAGGGTTGCGGAGCCCGGCCGCAAAGAAACTGCGGCCGAGCAGGCTACTGCCGCAGAGTCGGCGGTTGCAGAGCCGGATACTGTAAAGCCGGAAGATAGTGAGCCGACTGGTGATCGGCCAGCAGCGGCTGATGGAACCCAATCAGTAACTGCCCGCAAGCCGGGATCCGCCCCTGGGCCAGGGTCTGCAGCCGCCAAAACGAAGGCGGCTGCAGGACGGCCCGACGATACGGCGGAAACGGAAGGCGCCGAAGATGAATTGGTCGAATCTCCCTCGACGCCGCCTAAAAAGCACGGTCCCTTTGTGATGCTCGGTGCTGAAGTGGCCCCGGGGACTTCCACGCGCCTTGCCTGGTCGCCAAGCCACTCCTTTGAAGGCATTGCCGTTGCTACACCGGTGCTAGTGGTCAATGGCTACAGGCCGGGGCCGGTGCTGTGCTTGACGGCTGCTGTGCATGGCGATGAGCTCAATGGTATCGAGATTGTGCGACGGGTACTCTACAACCTGAATGCATCGAGGTTGTCTGGTACTGTTGTTGGGGTCCCCATCGTCAATTTGCAGGGGTTTCGCCGAGGATCACGCTATTTGCCGGACCGCCGGGATCTCAATCGATTCTTTCCTGGCGATCCCAAGGGCAGTTCAGCGGCGCGGATAGCCTATTCTTTTTTTGAGGAAGTAATCGAGCATTGCGATGCCCTCGTCGATCTTCATACCGGATCCTTTTATCGCACCAACCTGCCTCAACTGCGGGCGGACCTGCGCGATCCCGAGGTGCTGGAGCTGAGCCAGGGCTTTGACGGGACTGTCGTATTGCAGAGCGAGGGCACGGTGGGTACCCTTCGCCAGGCGGCAGTAGCGGCCGGCATTCCGGCTGTCACCCTGGAGGCGGGTGAGCCATTGCGGTTGCAGGAGAGCGAGGTAAACCACGGGGTCAAAACCATCCAGAGCCTGCTTGGAAAGATGAACATGATCAAGAAAACCAGCTTCTGGGGGACTCCCGAGCCGGTTTATTACCAGTCTGTCTGGGTGCGGGCCGACCAGGGCGGCATCCTGTTCAGCGAGGTCGGCCTCGGCGAGCGCGTGAAAGAGAAGGAAATCCTGGGCACGGTGACCGATCCCATCACCAATGTCAGAACCGAAATTCTGTCACCTTACAAAGGCAGGGTGTTGGGTATGGCCCTCAATCAGGTGGTGATGCCGGGGTTTGCGGCTTTTCGGATTGGTATCCAATCCAGCGAAGAAGAAGTCATCGATGCTGTCAGTGCGGAGGCCGAATCTCCATCTGCCCTGCATACCTCCCAGGTAGACAAGGACCGGGAAGAGGTGGTGCCGGAGCCCGAGCCAGCCGAGGGCAGTTACGATGAATTCGAAGGACTTGAAGATTCGGAGTGAGCTCCACCGGTCCCGGTCGCCCGCGGCACTTCCTCTGCCAGCATCTCTCTGCCAACATTTTCTTGTTCGACCACGGCGCTTGATCCCGCTGGCGCTCCCATGCATTCTGCCAGCTGGAGCCCGGGAGGGCCTTGGCCACGTCAGGATTTGATAATGCCCCTATTACGTCTGGATAAAGTCTCCATTCATTACGGTCCGCGGGTTTTGCTCGACGCTGTGGATTTGTCCCTCAGGCGTGGTGAACGGGTGGGTTTGCTCGGGCGCAATGGCGAGGGAAAAACCACGCTGCTAGGGGTTGTCGCGGGATTGTTGGCCCCCGATGAGGGTGAACGCTGGTTGCGACCGGGTACCAATGTGGCCTGGCTAGACCAGTCACTGCCCGAGGCGGATCAGCAGTCGGTGTACGACTATGTGGCCGATGGACTGGCAGAGGTAGGCGAATTGCTGAAACGCTATCACCACGTGATTCAGCGCGCAGATGAGGCCAGCATGGCGCAGCTGGAGCAGATCCAGCAGCAACTGGAGGATCGGGATGGCTGGCGCCTGCAGCAACGCGTCGAAACCGTGTTGAGCCAATTGCAGCTTCCCGCCGACAAGTTGATGCGGGAGCTCTCTGGTGGCTGGCGCCGGCGGGTAGCCATGGCCAGGGCGCTGGTGCGTGATCCGGAATTGCTGTTACTGGACGAACCGACCAATCACCTCGATATCCCGGCCATTGAATGGCTGGAAAATCAGTTAAGGGAGTTTCGCGGAGCCATCCTTTTCGTCACCCACGACCGTGAATTCCTGCAAAATGTCGCCAATACCATCGTTGAGCTGGATCGTGGTAGTTTGTACTCGAGGCCTGGGGATTACCGCAGTTTTCTCGAGTTTCGAGCGCAGCAACTCGCCGCCGAGGATACAGCCAACAAGTTGTTCGACAAGAAACTGGCGCAGGAGGAAGTATGGATTCGCCAGGGCATCAAGGCCCGGCGCACCCGCAATGAGGGTCGGGTGCGCGCCCTGAAATCGATGCGTGAGCAGCATCGGGAGCGACGCAAGCAGCAGGGCAAGGCTGATTTCTCCCTCGACCAGGCGGAAAGCTCCGGCAAGATCGTAGTTGAACTGAAAGCCGTTTCCCACGGCTACGACAATGTGCCAGTCATCAAGGATTTATCCACTACTATTTTGCGCGGAGAGAGGATTGGTCTGGTAGGCCCCAATGGTGCAGGTAAATCCACCCTGCTGAAAATACTGCTGGGTGAGATGGCGCCACAGCAGGGCGAGGTCAAGATCGGCACAAGGCTTCAAGTCGCTTATTTTGACCAGCTGCGCCAACAGCTCGATGAGGACAAGGACCTGATCGACAACGTTTGTGGAGGGCGCGAATTTATTGAGGTAAACGGCAAGCAGCGACATGCCATCAGTTACCTCGGTGATTTTTTATTCAGCCCGGATCGCGTACGTACGCCGGTGAGGGCGCTCTCCGGTGGCGAGCAAAACCGCGCGATCCTGGCGCGCATGTTCAGCAAGCCGGCCAATTTACTGGTGCTTGACGAGCCCACCAATGACCTGGATATTGAAACGCTGGAATTGCTGGAGGAAGTGTTACTGGAGTTCAAGGGAACGGTTCTACTGGTCAGTCACGATCGAGAATTCCTCGACAATGTAGTGACCAGTATCATGGTGTTCGAGGGGGATGGAATCGTCATTGATCATGTGGGTGGTTATAGCGATTGGGTGGCCAGGGGAGGTTCACTGCTAGCGCAAGCCGAGGCCCCTGACGTTGCAGCGGCCGTGGCCACGATGCAGGGCGCAAAAGCCCGGGCTGGCAGCCCGGCTACGGTAAAAAAGCTGTCCTATAAGCAGCAACGCGAATTGCAGCAATTGCCGGGGCTGATTGAGCAGCTTGAGGCGCAACAAGCAGAGATGGAGAGGCAAATTGCCGATCCGTCGTTTTACCAGGGTGAGCGAGCGCAGATAAATCAGGTGCTGGAGCAACATGGCCAGTTGCAAGCGAAGCTGGAGGCGTTATACCTGCGCTGGGGCGATCTCGAGGCTTGATAGCGCGTAGGTCCCGTTGTATGTTTGCAACACAGGTAAAGTCGGAGTCGTTGGATTCAGGCTTTGCAGGACTCTATTCGTGATTTAAATCATGGGGTAAGACCCGACTTTGTGGTCTACTAGGTATTTTAGTTATAAAAAAGGCATTGAATAAGATGGAAAAGCGCGAACAGCAAGAATCGGGAAATGCATCGGCAGGGGCGGCCGCAGGAAGCGATGCGAAAAATGAGGCAGCCCAGGGAGAAGCCGCAGTATCCGGGAACAGCGAGACAGCGGAAACGACCCAGGCCATGCCCATAACTGCGCAAACGCCCGGTGCAGCCAACAAATCCGAGGCCACGGCGAAATCCTCATCGGCTGCGGAAGACGCTTCCATGGATGCGGCTAACACCGCTGGCAAAAGCACTAAAACCGGGAAAACCGGGAAAGCCGGGAAAGCCGGGAAAGCCGGGAAAGCTGAGCAGCTTGAGCAAGCCGAGAAAGCCGAAAAAGTCGACGAAGGCGGCAGCAAGGAAAGCGCTTTGGA
>JAHEGP010000122.1 GCA_024645065.1 Cellvibrionales bacterium
CCGCTGGGTCTCCGCCGGGGCATGCGGGGCATGCTCGCGGAGGGGGGGCCCCTCCGCTGGGTCTCCGCCGGGGCATGCGGGGCATGCTCGCGGAGGGGGGGCCCCTCCGCTGGGTCTCCGCCGGGGCATGCGGAGGGGAGCGGGGTATGCTGGCCAGCGTGTGCACCCGCATCCTGATGCTCTCGTTGGCCCTCGGCGCCTGCTCCGGCAGCACCGAGGACACCGCCCCAGGCGCCGACACCGACTCCGACACCGACTCCGACTCCGACTCCGACTCCGACGCCAACTCCGACGCCAACTCCGACGCCAACTCCGACGCCAACTCCGACGCCAACTCTGCCGCTTGTTATTGACACCTCCCGATTCTCGCCGGGTGACGCCAACACGCTCAATGTTATGGGCGCTTTGGCGACCATAGAGCGCTCGGGCCAGGCAACGGGTGCCCTTAAATCCACCCTGGACCTGATTAATAGTGCGCAGACCGCCGAGCAGAAGCGAAGCATTATCGACTCGCTGCAGGCTGATCTTACCAGTGGTGTGGTGGAGGGGTCGCTGAATGCCCAGCGCCAGGCGGTCGATACCATCAATACCCGGCAGGCAAGCTTGCGCCAGTTCAAAACCATGGGGGTTCCGGCCGGTGATGGACTAAGCGAAATAGGCTTTTGGTTGCAGGGTTATGGCAACCGCCAGGACAAGGATGATGCTGATGGTGTCGCCGGTTGGGATGGTGACACTTATGGTATGGCGCTCGGTTTTGACAAGGATATCAACGAGAGTTGGAGTGCGGGTATGGCATTCAGCTATGCGACCAGTGATATCGAGTCAAAGAACAAGTATCGCAACACCCTCGATATCGACAGCTACCAGATATCTGCCTACGGTAGTTTTGTCAGCTCAGACTGGTATTCGGATGTGGTGGTGTCCTACGCCTACAACGAATATCAGGGTCAGCGATACCTGGAAACCATCGCCCCGTTTGCGACTGCCGACTCGGACTACAGTGGTGACCAGTTTCAACTGCGCGCCCGCGGTGGCTGGCCGTTTGTGCTCGACAGTGGCCTGATGCTTACCCCCACCGCGTCGGTCGAATACACGTATTTGAAAGAAGACACCTATCGCGAGACCGGTGCTGGCAACAACGGCCTGGAAGTCGATGCCGACTCCGTTGAAGTCCTGTTGTTTACCGCCGGTGGTCGCATGGCCTATCCCACGACCCTGAGTAACAATATTACCCTTGTCCCGGAGCTTGCGCTGCAGTTGCGATACGATGTTATCGGCGACCAAATCCAGGTCGATAGCAATTTTATAGGTGTCAATGGGGCGGCATTTATATTGCGGGGGGCGGATGTCGAATCGGCCAGCGGCAAGCTAACGCTTGGTTTAAGCGGATACAGTGACGGTCGAGTAAGTTTTAACGTCGCCTATGACTATTTCTTCCAACAGGATTTCAAGGCGCAGGCGCTGACCGGTACCCTCAAGTGGATGTTTTAGACGCGCGATCTGTGCAGGTTGGTAGTTGCTCGAGTAACGCCCGCCAGTGAGTGTGCCAACCTTCGTAGTGAGCGTTGTCCAGCTCTACGATTCGACTGCACCGGGGAGCATTGAGCTGGGCCTGGTAGGAGCGAGCCACCCTGGCTGGTACGATAGTGTCCCTGTTGCCAACGAAATGGGTCTGGGGGATCGTTGCAAGCTGAGTCGCGAAGGTCACTGGATTTGGCGCGCCGGCCACAATCGGTAATTTGTGAATACGGGAGAATTCCTCGGTATCCAGATTGCCCGCAACCGTGCGTATGCTGATCAAACCAGGCAGCTTTGGTGCAGCGAGCATAGCGATAGTCGCGCCGCCTGAAAAGCCGATCAGTTCCAGGCTTGCATTATCATATTGCCGGCTTATCGCCGCGAATACCGAAGCATACATCGCCACCCTGTTTGCGGAGTAACGGTCGCGGGTCCACACCTCGGGAGTGCATTGTGGCTGACGTGATAGCTGCACAAACTGGCAGGGTCGCGCGATGTAGATGACGTTGGTGCTGTCATCGGCCAATGCCAGTTGCAGTCCCACCGCATGATCGGGTGTCGGATTGGCAGAGGCTCTGTAGCGACTGAGCCAGGCCTTGCCGTCACCCTCGAGATAGATGCGAATCGGGGCGCCGGGCTGCTCGATACGGCGCAGGGAAGCCAGCTCAAAATCTGCAGTAATAATCGCCTGCTCACTGAACCGTGTATTGGCTGAGGCATGGCTATAAAGCGGGTGGCTATTGCCAGAGAACGTCTTTATCGCGCAAGCGCAGACAGTGCCGGCCAGCAGTGCGCATTGCAGAACGGCCCGACATGTCGCCCTGGCCAATGGGCGGGGGACGGTGTGTTTTTGTGGCATGGGTAGGCGCTCCCGGCGAATGTTCGGGGCAAACTGACCCCCCCTCCAAATAGTGTAATTAGTCGGGATGTTTGTTGTCACCCTGAAACTCGCTCAGTAATATGCTCTGACTTGCATCAACAGGACCCCTCCGGTTATGGCCGGTGTGGGAATACTGAACACCGGCAACGAGCACAGTCGCATAATTGTGGAAAATTCACCCCAAATTCCAGGATATACCATTCACGAGCAGATCGGCCGTGGTGGCATGGCCTATGTCTATCGAGCCCTGCAGCATAACTTTGACGCAGAGGTGGCAGTTAAGGTTCTCGATCCCAGGCTGACAGCCGACCCCCAGTTCGGCGAACGGTTCATCCGGGAAGCCAGAATTATGCGCAGTCTCAAGCATCCCCATGTCGCGGCGGTTTACGATGTGGGCCAGCATGGCAACATTTATTATCTTTCTATGGAATATTTGCCCGGTGGCAGTTTGAAGGAGTTGGTTGATCAGGCCGGGCATCCGGGAGAAGTGCTGCCGGTTTTGGCCAAGGTGGCTGAGGCACTGGATTACGCCCACTCCATGGATTTTGTGCACCGTGATATCAAGCCGGAAAATATTCTGATGCGTGGCCCGGGTGACCCGGTGATTTCCGATTTTGGCATAGCTCGGGTGCTCAATAGCGAGGGGGATCACACCAAAACCGGCACGGTTATGGGAAGCCCGCACTATATGAGCCCGGAACAAGCGCTGGGGCAACCGGTTGATCATCGCTCGGATATCTACAGCTTTGGGGTGCTGTGCTACTTCGCGGTGTGTGCAGACGTACCGTACTCTGAAGGTTCGGCGGTTACGATCGGCATTCGCCATGTTCGCGATCCGGTTCCAACACTGCCGGCGCAATATGCCCCGATGCAGTCATTTGTCAATCGTGCCTTGGCCAAACGGCCCGCAGATCGCTTTCATAGCTGCACCGATCTGGTTGACGATTTTGTGAAACACCTTGCCCTGGTCGAGAGTCAGGGTATGGGTTTGCATTCTGGCAGTGACACAATCGTTGCAGCCGCCAGGCCTGCGGTGCCTGTCGCCAGTTCCCCGGATCCTGGCACAGCGCCACAGCGCTCGGATGTCGTGGCTGCAAGCCGCCCGCAATCTCAGCGAAAGAATCTCTACAGGATGGCCGTGCTCGGCCTGCTGCTGCTGACCCTGGGGGCGGTATCCGCCGGGGTGTATTTGTTGTGGGAGCGCAAGGCGGGCGTGCCCGAAGTGGCTTTCAACCTGGAAACCCAGCGCCAACTGCTGCGCGCTGGTGAATTTCTTGAATCCGGCGATGTAGCCAGGGCGCTGGATGAATTCCTGGCGGTTGTTGCCAAGGAGCCCGACAATCAAGCCGCGCAAAAGGGCATGGTGCATATCGCCGGTATCTTCCAGCGCGAGGCAAGTACTGCCCTGGCAAACAACGATCTGGACGCGGCGGCGGTGAGTGTTGCGGCGCTGCAGCGGATTGACACAGGCCTGCCGGGAGTCGAGGAGGTCATTGTCGCTTATGCAGAAAAAGTAGCGGCTTTGGAGCGGGAACAACGTACGCAGGAGGCTTCCTCGGCAATGATTGCATCATTGTTGCAGGAAGCTGCCCTGGCCGAGCAACAGCAACAATTGATTAGTCCCCCGGGCGAAAACGCCTTTGAAAAATACTCCCAGGTCGCAACACTGGATCCCGGAAACACGGATGCGGCATCGGGTTTGCGGCGCCTGGGAGACCATTATTTGCAGCTTGCTAAAGATCACCAACTTGCAGGCGACAATATCAGCGCCAAGGCCAATTTTAATATTGCGCGCAAAATGTCCCCCGAGTTAACGGAGCAGGATATGGAGTTTGACGCACCAATCCAGCCCACGGAAGAGCAGTTCGAGTCTGCAAAGTAATAGGCTGTCGGCGGATGCTTTTACTTTTGCAGGCAAGCTTTAATTCCATGACCAGCATTTCTATGAAGCTCACCTGAAATTTAGGGTTGCCAATATAGTGGCTTACATCGTTGTTTTGGATTTTATTCATCGGAAACAGGGTGTCATTAAAGAAGCGGGTAAAGTCAGTTGTCGAACGGAACTCGAAACTGCCAAGGTTTGGGTCAAAAAAAACCGGGTTCCCGGATTTCGTCAAGTCCAGTGCCATGACGTGCCAACCCCCCCCGGTTTTTAAAAGGCGGTAGGGGCCAGACTCTGAGGCTGTCTGTGCAAACCAGGAGCCAACTCCATTTGCTAAGGTTGAAAGCCCACTTTTACGCATTTCACATTTCAATATTGCGAAAATTTTGCTTTTTCAGCTAGCCTTTGCAAGCCTCAAGTTGAGACTCCGGATTTTTGGATACGTCCCTTTGCAATTCCATAGCTTGGGTAATTTGTTTGGCATTTGCACTGCCTCCGAGGCCTTGAACAGTGGCCAGGTGATTGCACCGTTTTTTTTTTTGAGCTGCTAGCCAGTTCAGGCTTAAAGCACAGCATATGCCGTCTTCCTCGCCTGCTTTACGCATGATGGCATTCGCTTCACCTGCAATTCCCTGGGTAAATAAATCAATAGATTTGACCTGGGGCAGCGCTGCACGCCTGACATACCCGATTACTCCTAAGGTTTTATTGATTTCGACTGTGGTGGGATTTGAAGGTTTTGGCATCCTGAAAGTTCCTGTAGAGATCAAGCTCTATGAGCTCGGGGTTCAACCTGTTTTCCGCTATTTTCCTGGCATAAAGTGAACAAAAATATTGGCGTAGTGGTTGCCGTTCAGCGGTATGGGCCGGCCGTGCAGCAGGCGTGCTCCCTCGTAGAAAACAAGTTCTCCTGGCTGCAAAAGTATTTCGTGTCGACGATAGTAATTGTCTTCAATCACCAGCGGCCAATCCTCAAGCGTGTCCTGAGCAACATTGATAATGGCACTGACAATATGCGTATGCAGGCGGTCGCGATGCGGCTTCAGCACTGCGCCATGGTGGTAATCGCGAATGCCATAGACGTAAGTTGGCACCAGCTGCTGGTGACTCCACGCACTCAGTTGCGGCGCCAATGCGCTATGAATTGCCGCCTTAAGTGGATCACTCAGTTCGACCAGACTGCTGGCCGGCTGGCCATCGCGGGCATAGATAAATCCGCCTTCGACGTGCTCCGGACTGGCCCCGCTGCGGTGTGCCTGGTAGAAGGACTGGATGTCGGCAAACAGGTCCGGGGCAAGGCGTGATTTCCTAAAGCCGACTCGAGTCAGGTTGGGAATAAATTCGTTGGCCTCCTTGGTAAACATCTGGCCTTTGCCCCTTGCCCTGAACCACTTGGTAATAACGGCCTTTTCGCCGCGAACTATCGGGTGTGCGCAGTGCAGGGTGGCGGGGTTTGGGCTGCCGTCAGGGTGGAGATTATTCCAGATAACCGCCAATCCAGGTTGTGGCCTCAGTGTGATCCCCAGTTGTGGAAACTCGGTCTCACCGCCTTCTGCGACCGCGTTGAGATAGATAAAGAAAGTGTAGGTTCGTTGACCCTGCTGGGCCGCATATTGGCTGTATTCATGGACCTCAAAATAGTCGGTATGTGGCTTGAACTCCTGCGTCGTTGCGTAGTGTTGCCCCTGCAGTACTTCAGAATATGAGGCATCTATTCCCAGCATCTTGCAGATTCGACCGTCAATCTCCTGCAGGAATGGATCATCCAGGGTGCCAAGATCGCAAGTCCTGCTGGTCCGAAAAGCAGTCTGGCCCGGGGCTGCGGCCGAAATTTCTGACGGACGCAGACTGGACTTTATCGAGGCAGCAATTTTGGCGCATTCATCCAGATTCAAGAATTCCGGTAGCAGGTATATTTCAGCCAGGTTGGTATCCAGCTTGCAGGCGTTGGGTAGATAAAGCTTGCTGGTTTCAAGCTTTACGCTATCTTCAGGGGCAGAATCAGGGGACGGGTTGGACGGTCCGGTTTTCAGTGGATTGGCAATGTCTGCGAGATCCATGGTCGGTTGATAATCCATATGGTTGGCGATGGTATCAAATCCGAACCCCTCATCGATCAGGATGCGAAAAATGCCGTTCTTGTCGCAGCCTCTATCTATATTGAGCTTTATCCAGTCCTGCCATTCCCGGGTAAGGTTTCTCGCCATTGGTTTAAGCCCCGTTTACCAGGCGGTTAGCGAGCAAGTTGAAGGATCGGTTTTCACCGTACAAAGCCAATAATCGAGACAAAATGACAGAGCGAGCCGGCGAGTACAAAGATATGCCAGATGCCGTGGGCGTGTTGCAGTTTGTTATTGTGGTCGAGGGCGTAGAAGATGATTCCCAGGGTGTAGGCAAGTCCGCCGGCGGTCAGCCAGGCGAGCCCCGCACTTCCCAGCGCTTCTCCCAGTTGCTGGTATTGCAGCACTGCGATCCAGCCCATCAGCATATAAATGGAAACTTGCAGGATCTGAATGCGGCGTTTACTGAAAAACTCCAGGAAAATGCCAAGCGCCGCCAGAGCCCATACCGCCGTCAGCATCGTAGGGCCCGCGCCGTCGCGCAGGGAAACGAGCGTGAAGGGCGTGTAGGTACCCGCAATCAACAGATAGATGGAAACGTGGTCCATTTTCTGAAACAGGTTTTTCAGTCTGGGTGGGTAGAAGCTGTGGTAGAGGGTCGACACAGTGTAGAGCAGTACAAGGGTACCGCCAAAAATGGCAAAGCTGGTAATCATCCAGGGATCCCCCAACTGGATACTTACCGCCAGTAGGGCGCCCAGCCCTATAAGCGCCATCGCCGACCCAAGAAGATGAGTGATGCTGTTAAGTTTTTCGCCGTGGTACATTATTGCTCGATGCCAGCCTGACGCAGTTGGATAGGGTGCCATTGCAGGACTCTGCATGCGAATCCCGCTGTATGATGCCATAATAATAGCGATGAAATGCACCGCGGTGCCGCAAAAACTCCATGCACCGCGCTCACGCCCGTTTTGATAACGGTGTCCAAAGTTGTTTTTTTGTGCCCACCAGGCAGCAGTCGAAGCAAACTTTCGCCGACGCCGATTGTCTACGACAGTAACGCAGTAGTTATCGGCAGCGAATGTGCAGCCTGCGGGCGACGGGGTCGCGCCGGTACCGGATACCATCGCCCCTTGATTGAGGACAAAAAACGTATGATAGCGCCGAAACTACCTGATGATGAAGTCGTCAGGCTCAACAGCCTGAGGGCGCTGGATATTCTCGATACCTCGAGGGAGGAGCGGTTTGATCGGCTCACCCGGCTGGCGCAGCGAATTTTCAAGGTGCCTATTGCCATGGTTAGCCTGGTTGATGAAGATCGGCAATGGTTCAAGTCCTGTTTTGGCATCAATACCCGGGAAACCCGGCGCGAAGTATCCTTTTGCGGTCATGCGATTCTTGAGGACGCGATTTTCATTGTCGAGGACGCGGCCCGGGATAAGCGATTTTGTGATAATCCGCTGGTGGCGGGTGAGCCGCACGTGCGATTTTACGCGGGCTGCCCGTTGCGTTTTCTCGATGGCAGCAGACTGGGCGCGCTATGCCTGATAGACACCAGGCCGAGAAAACTCGATGCCGATGAGCAGGCGATTCTGCGCGATCTGGCCGAGTTGGTCGAGCGCGAGCTGGCCGCGGTGCAGTTGGCGACTATGGATGAACTTACTCAGCTGGCGAATCGCCGCGGTTTTATCAGTTTGGCGGGGCAGAGTCTGTCGCTTTGTTTGCGGCAGGAATTACCGGCAACGCTGGTGTTTTTCGACCTCAACAAGTTCAAGCAAATTAACGACCGTTTTGGTCATGCGGAAGGGGACAGGGCGCTGCGCGCATTCGCCGGGATTATGCGTCGGACCTTTCGTCATTCCGATGTGCTGGCGAGGCTCGGCGGTGACGAGTTCGTGGTGTTTCTGAGTGATGCCACGCATGGATTCGTCGATGAAATACTCGCCCGTTTTCGCCACTTGCTGGGTATGTACAACCAGGCGGCAGGTCGTGGCTACGCTATTGGTTTCGCCCAGGGAGTTGTCAGTGTCGGCGTCCGCTCGACCTTGTCCATTGAAGACCTTCTGGCCAGGGCCGATACCTTGATGTATGAGCAAAAGAGCAGGCTGGCGGAAACAGCGCGCTAGGAGTCTGCCGGACTTAGACTGATTCTACTGCGGCGGCGGGACACCGGCCCATTTTGACGCGATTTCTCGTTACATAGCCCCACCATGCGCCTCAAAATCGCGTCAAAATGTACTCGCTTTCCCACTCGCCTCGCTACGAACCCCCAAGTCCGGCAGACTCCTAGAGGCGATTGATGGGCATACCCCATGGCAGGCAGTTACCGCTTTTGGCGGTCGCTTCTGCCGCGTTCCATTGCCGCCTGCCGTCGAGACCCGAGGCCCTCCGCCTTGCCGGGTCGCGCTGTTTGCCTCGAGCATTGCTCCTCCAACTGCAGCGCGTCTCCCAGGCGCATAATGTATCC
>JAHEGP010000123.1 GCA_024645065.1 Cellvibrionales bacterium
GGATTGTGACGGAGCGGAACACTGACACCATTGCGAGCGATGCTCTGGCCTGAAAGCGGAGGCATTTACGCCTGTGAGTATCCAGCAAGCCTGGGTTCGGTTACACCATGAATGACTCGGTTCTAACTATACCGCTGGATCAACTGGCCATTGCCTTCGTGCCAGTGTTACTGGTGCTGGCCATTCTTTACCGCTGGTCCCTCGGTACCGGCACAGCCGTGTATGCCCTGGGCCGAATGCTGGCCCAGCTCCTGGTGATCGGCTATCTCCTGAATTATCTCTTTGGCACAGAAAGCGCTGCCGTGGTGCTGCTGGTACTGGCCGTGATGGTATTTGCGTCGAGCTGGATTGCGCTGCGAACTGTCAGCAACGATCGTATCAAGCTCTACAAAATTTCGGTGGTATCCATACTCATCGGCGGAGGCGTGCCCCTGCTGATAGTGAGTTTTGCGGTATTGCGACTCGAGCCCTGGTATCTGCCGCGCTACCTGATACCCCTTGCAGGCATGATATTCGCCAATGCCATGAACAGCGTCAGTCTGGCAGCTGACCGCATGCAGGCCGAATTGAAGCACAGTGATTGCTGGACCGGGGCACGCAATGCAGCTATGCATGCCGCTATGATACCGAATATCAACAGCCTGTTCGCCGTTGGCCTGGTATCACTCCCCGGTATGATGACCGGGCAAATATTATCCGGTATCTCACCATTGATTGCAGTACGCTACCAGATTATGGTGATGTGTATGATTTTCGCGTCAGCGGGCATCTCGGCCGCACTGTTCCTCGTACTCACCAGGAGCCATCGCTGGGCAACGCCAATGGAGCAGCAGCAAACAGGAGGGAGTCAGTAACGATGGGTGTAGAGAAAGGTATTTACCGGCATTTCAAAGGAAATCGCTATGAAGTGCTGGAGCTGGCAAGACACAGTGAGACCGCCGAGCAGTACGTGGTTTACCGTGCACTTTACGGTGATCGCGGTGTTTGGGTGAGGCCACTGGCGATGTTCGAAGAAACCATTGTCCACAATGGGAAGCGGGTAGCGCGCTTCAGTATCGACCAGCCTCACGAGGATCCTCCTGCCAAGCCCGAGGACGCGGACGATTAGACAATTGCGTTGCACCGATGACTGACAGCCCATTGCAGATCCTGGCGGGTGCTGAGGCATTCGCCAAAATCGAGTCCGACGGCTTTCATCCCGGGCTTTTCAACAGCCTGCTGGGAGCCTCGGGGGGCCCCAAATGGTTCGTCCTGTCAGGCCTGGATCGGGTACTCGCAGGTAGCTTCCTTGCCGATCGCCAGCGACCAATCGCCTGCATGGGTTCTTCTATCGGCAGCTGGCGCCACGCCTGCTATGCCCAGCATGACCCGGTCGCTGCGCTCGGCCGCCTCGAGCAAAACTATATCCAGCAACGTTACAGCCCTAAACCCGATCGCAGCGAGGTCAGCCGAGTGGCCCGCCAAAACGTCGATAGCGTGCTTGGGCCCCGGGGTGCGCAGGAGATTGTCGATAATCCAGCCTGGCAGACCCATATCCTTGCGGTGCGCAGCCGTCGCCCGGTGAGCACAGACAGCAGTATTCCTCTGGCCCTGGGTCTTGGCGCCAGTGCACTTGGCAATGTTGTATCACGCCGCTCGCTCGGTAGCTTTTTTAACCGCGCCCTGTTTTACACCGGGGAGAAGCCTTCTTTTGATTTCAGTGAATTTCAGCCAAGCGCGGTGCAACTGACCCCTGAAAACGTCAGCCACGCCATATTGGCCAGTGGCAGCATCCCCATGGTCATGGAGGGAGTACGCAACATTCCTGGCGCCCCGCCAGGCATCTATCGCGATGGTGGAATTACCGATTATCACTTCGATTTTACTTTCACCTACCCCGAGGGGTTATTGCTCTATCCGCATTTCTACAGCCACATAACCCCCGGCTGGTACGATAAACTTCTGCGACGGCGCAGGGTGAGTGGCATAGCACTGAAGCGCACGGTCTTGCTGGCACCCGCGCCGGAATTCGTTGCCAAGCTTCCCTATGGCAAGATTCCCGACCGCAAGGATTTCACTGTGCTCTCCAATGATGAGCGCATTCGTTACTGGTCCCGGGTGTGCGACCAGAGCCAACACCTGGGAGACGCCTTCTACAATGCATGGCAAAACAATTCGATCAACCAACTGATGCGCCCCCTTTAGCAGGGCCCCTGGAGGCTTGCTATCAGTTCCCCCACCCCTATCCCGGCATCGGTCCTGTTGTTGCTGACCGTGTTGAGCCTGCCGTTGGCTGCCGAAACATCGCTATGGAAAGTCAGCCAGGGAGACAACATCCTGTTTTTGGGGGGCACCATCCACGTTCTGCGCGAATCCGATTATCCGCTACCCGACGCCTACCAATGGGCTTACGACCAGGCCAGCATTATTGGCTTCGAAACCGATTTGCGCACCATTGCGGACACCACTTTCCAAACCCGGTTGCTCGCCGCCGCCCGCTACCCCGCTGGCGAGGATTTGAGCGACCATGTTTCGATCGAGGCTCTGCAAGCATTGCAAAGCCAGAGTGAAAAAGCCGGGATTAATCCCGCCGTTTTACTGCCCTACAAACCCGCCGTCGCCATGTTTAGCCTGATGCGCCTCGAGCTCAGCAGGCTGGGAGTCACGGCGGGAGGCGTCGATGAATACTTTATGCTCAAGGCAGATGCACAGGATAAACCGATTATCGGGCTGGAGACCGGTGACCAGCAAATACAGTTCCTGACCGAGCTCGGGGTGGGGTTTGAAAGCGAGTTTATCCTCCACAGCCTGACCGAAATCGAGCAGCTGGAATCTATGCTGCACCAAATGATAGGCATGTGGCGCAGCGGCGACAATGCCAGGCTCGAGGCGACCTTCGTGACACCCCTGCAGCAGGACTACCCCGGCATCTACCGCAGTCTGCTGCTGGAACGCAACCGGGATTGGGTACGACAGCTGGAGGCTCTGCTGGAGACCACCGCAGTTGAACTGGTTCTGGTTGGCGTGGCACATCTACCGGGCAATGACGGGCTGCTGAATCAACTGCAGCGGCGCGGCTACGAGGTCGAGCAGGTCCAGGATACGGCTGATAGAGCCGGCGATCCTTTCCATCCGCGGGTCGATTGACTATTATTCAGCCTTTCTCTCGCCCCCCTAGCAGGAGTGCACCTTGAGTCGCTACGTACGTCGTGAAGAAGAAGCCGAAATTGACCTGACTCCAATGCTGGACGTCGTCTTTATCATGCTGATCTTTTTCATCGTCACGGCGTCGTTCCTGAAAGAGTCCGGTATCGAGATAACACGGCCAGATTCCACTAACGAATCACCGCTGGACGACAGCAAAATCAAGAACATCGTTTTCCAGGTGACAGCCAACGACGAAATCTGGAGCGACGGCCGGCGCATCGATATTCGAGCCGTACAGGCAATTGTCGATCGCCTGTATGCAGAAAATCCTGACGCAGCCGTGGTTATCAGTGCCCATAAAAACTCGACCGCCAGGGTGTATACCAGCATCGCCAACGATGCCCGGGCGGCAGGAAACTACAATGTTACGCTGGTTACCACCGACGACTGAATCCCTGGCGCAGGCGCATTCTATCCAGCGTTGCAGCTGGCATGAAGTCACTTGGGTTTGCCCGGCCCGCCTGGGGCGTTAAACCCTTGCAAAACGCTTTGATCCCGCCTCCCGCCAACACCCGAAAGTAGGCACATTTACCTACCCGACTTCGGCCGATCCCAATGTATGGATTGCCGTTGGGCAACTATCCTGTGTACATTGTTTAAAGGAGTCTGACATGATCAAGAGTATTCGCAAAGCCAGTTATGAAGCCCGCGTCATGAATTTCATGCAGCAGCGGCATGCCGACAAGTATCAGCTGATGTCGGGTTTTGCAAAAACCAGCGAGTCATTCGTTACCCTGCGTGACAAGATTATCAGCCATTACTACGGTCAACGTCAGACCGGTGTCGTTTTCTGCGTCGAGGCCCTGGTCTTGTTGGTTGATCGCGTTCTCGAAACCATGGAGCACGATATACAATCTGCACAAGCTGCCTGATCAGGCAGCTTTTCCTTTTTCAGACCTGAAATAGCCTCACCCCCTGCGTATTGCGCACCCCCCTGCAACCTTTTCCTGATAATTTCCATTGTTGTCCTGATAATGTCCATTGTTGCTGGCATTGGCTGCAAGCCTGGCCAGCACGTCCCTTCGCTGACCTTGCGACTGTTTTCCAAACTCGATACCTGCTTGAACCTCCATGCCGGTGCTGCAGCCATGAAATGATGCGTGTGGTCGGCAACCTCTGCGACCATTTGTCACACCCTTGGAACATGACCCATTGCTTATCATTGCCATTTGATGAGCATCGAAAATTCATTCGACAGGGAGATATTCATGACTCAGGGATTACAGGTGAGATCAGTTGCGCTGGCGAGTTTACTGGCCTCGTGCAGCGTAATTGCAGAGCACGTCGACGAAGAGGTATTGGTTGTCGGCAGCAAGAACAGGCTGGAAATGGAAATAGACAGCCTCAAGACGGCGGTGCCGGACTCAGCCGCCATGCTGCGCAAGTTGCCAGGCGCCAACGTCAACAGCAACGGCCCTCTGACCGGTATCCAGCAATACCGGGGCATGTTCGGCCCCCGCGTAAACGTCAATGTCGACGGCATACACATTGCCTCGGGTGGTCCCAACCTGATGGATCCGCCGCTGTCCTATGCCCCGGCCGCCATGCTGGACTCTCTCACCATCTACCGCGGAGTGGCCCCGGTTAGCGTGGCCCAGGAATCGATTGGTGGAGCGATCGTTGCCAGCACGGCCACCGGAGACTTTGGCAGCGATACTGGCTTTGGCGTCAACGGGGCATTAACGGCCGGCGGCCAGAGCGCTAACGATGGCTGGCTGGGGAATGGACTGGTCGCAATAGCCAACGACAGTCACAAGGTTTACCTCAACGGACTGGTTGAGGAGGGTCGAGACGCCAGATTCCCCGATGGCAAGATTCGCCCCACCGAATACCAACGCAGGCGGATCGACGGCGGCTATGGCTGGCACCATGGCCCACACACCATCGAGTTGTCGGCGGCGCGCAATGAAACCGACGATGCGGGCACACCGGCATTGCCCATGGACATTGACTACATCGACTCCAACCTGTATCGAGGCGAATATCGTTACAACACCAAACAATGGTCACTGGAGGCCAGGGTGTTCGGCAACCAGGTCGATCACCTGATGACCAATAATCACCTGCGCCCACCTCCTCCCAACCCTATGATGTATCGCAATGCCTTTACCACCAGCGACTCGCTGGGCTACAAGGTGATGGCGGAATTGTATACCGACCGGGCTGTTTGGCGGATTGGGAGCGATGGTCAGCGGGCGGTCCACAACGCCGACATATCAAACCCCAACAACGCCAGTTTCTACGTCACCAATTTCAATGACAGCGAGCGCAGTACGGCAGGTTTATTTGCCGAAACAGAGGTTCGCCTGTCCAGCAGTTGGGAGCTTGAGGCCGGCGCGCGCTACAACCGCATTACAATGGACTCGGACGAGGTTGGCACTTCGATGGCGATGATGAACCCGGCCATCAGAACGCTGCAGGACAATTTCAACGACGCTGATCGCAGCACCACCGACAACAACGTGGACTGGGTGCTGCGGGCCAACTGGTCACCGGCAAGTGCGTGGATCTATACCGCGGCTATCGCTCGCAAGAGTCGCTCCGCCGTCTACCAGGAAAAGTACCTGTGGCTGCCCCTGCAATCCAGTGGCGGACTCGCCGACGGTAACAATTATATCGGTGATATCAACCTCGACCCGGAAGTCGCCCATGAGATCGAACTGGGCTTTGATTGGGAAGGCCGCAACGGCATGGTTACGCCGCGCATTTTCTATCGCAAGGTTGATGACTATATCCAGGGTGTGCCCAGCACCAACATGGCAGCGAATATGGTCAGCCAGATGATGAGTGGCTCGCTACCGTTGCAATGGGCGAATGTCGACGCCACCATCTACGGCTTCGACATGGAATGGGGTGTTGCCATCGGTCCGCAGTGGTCACTCTACGGCATCGTCAACTATATTCGTGGCGAGCGTGACGACATCGACGATGACCTCTACCGTATGGCCCCGCCCAACACCACCTTGGGCCTGCGCTACGAAGCGCGGCGCTGGACCGCCAATATCGAAACCGTCGCCTACACTCGCCAGGACAAGGTGTCTGAAACCAATGGCGAAACAGAAACACCGGGCTATGCGGTAGTCAATTTTGGCAGCCAGTTTACCTTGGTGGAGGACGTGACCCTGGCTTTTGGCATCGATAACCTGTTAGACCGCCGCTATAACGACCACCTGAATGGTATCAATCGGGCGGTCAACCAGGATCTTGCCATAGGCGAAAAACTGCCCGGCTGGGGGCGCAACGCCTACGCCAGATTGCGCTGGGAATTCTGACCGCCGGCCAAGCTGGACCCTACATGTCTCGCGTTTGCCCCGCCCCTGAGCGGGGCTCTTTTTTTGCGCAGATTTCCAGCCAGTGCGCTTATCCGGTGAACGCCTGGATACCGGTTTGGGCGCGCCCCAGAATAAGCGCATGCACATCGTGGGTGCCCTCATAGGTATTGACGGTTTCCAGGTTGATCATATGGCGCATGACCGGGAAAGCGTCGGAAATGCCATTGCCACCGTGCATGTCCCGGGCGGCACGCGCAATATCCAGCGCCTTGCCACAGGAATTGCGCTTCAGCAGCGAAACAAGTTCCGGCGCCAACTTGCCCTGGTCTTTCAACCTTCCCGCCTGCAGGCAACCCTGCAAGCCCAGGCTGATTTCAGTCTGCATGTCCGCGAGTTTCTTCTGCACCAGCTGGTTGGCTCCCAGTGGCCGTGCAAACTGTTTCCGCTCCATCACGTAATTCAGCGCGGCGTGCCAGCAGGCTTCGGCCGCTCCCAATACACCCCAGGCAATGCCATAGCGCGCGCTGTTGAGACAGCCCATCGGCCCTTTCAAGCCCTCGACGCCCGGTAACAAGTTGGCTGCCGGGACGAACACATCCTGCATCACAATCTCGCCGGTAACCGATGCCCTCAGTGACAGCTTGCCGTCAATTTTGGGTGTACTCAGGCCCGACCAACCCCGCTCCAGGATAAAGCCGCGGATCACTCCGTCGTCGCATTTCGCCCACACTACCATCACGTCCGAGATCGGCGAATTGGATATCCACATCTTGGCGCCGTTCAGGCGATAGCCGCCATCGACCGGTTTTGCCCGGGTGAGCATGCTGCCAGGGTCCGAGCCGGAATCTGCCTCGGTCAGTCCAAAGCAGCCGACCAGCTCACCGCTGGCCAGGCCGGGAAGGTACTGTTGGCGCTGGGCTTCGCTGCCATAGACGTAAATCGGGTACATCACCAGGCTGGACTGCACACTCATCATCGAGCGATAGCCCGAATCCACCCGCTCGATCTCCCGGGCAATCAGGCCATAACTGACATAGTTCACACCAGGACATCCATAGCCATCGATGGTGGCACCCAACAGCCCCAGCCCACCCATCTCCCGGAAAATGGCGGGGTCGGTTGATTCGTTGCGATAGGCATCCCGCACCCGCGGCTGAAGCTTGCCCTGTGCATACTGCTGCGCCGTATCGCGCACCAGGCGCTCCTCCGCCGACAACTGCTGCTCCAGCAGGAACGGATCCTGCCAGTCGAAACTGGCCCACTGCCTGGGATTACTCATAACGCGTCTACCTCGTGGCCGGAATATTCTGCAGTTTCCGCTGTCAGCGAAACCGCCGCAAGTTTTACCATGTTATCACCTGAGGCGGGACAGGGTTCCAGCCTGGAGCCAATCCCGGGAAGGTACCCGCGACCCGGGAATAGCGGTTTTAGCCGGCGCCAAAAATAGGTTACAATTCGCGCCCTCGCCCGGCTCCGAGCCGGACGATGGCTGCGCAGCGTCGTAACTGTACTCGCCAAAAAGGCTTCGCAAGCCCCCTACCGCCCTTAGCTCAGCTGGGTGGAACCGGATACAGCAAAAGCAATGCTTTTGCCCGGTGGAACGACATCAATCTGCGATTGATGGCTGGAGCCGAACGTTAGTGAGGCGAGCGCTTGCGCTCTATCCAGCTTATAAAGAGTGAAGTACCGCCCTTAGCTCAGCAGGATAGAGCGTCCCCCTCCTAAGGGGAAGGTCTCAGGTTCGAATCCTGAAGGGCGGACCAATAAATTCTTTATCTATCAATAGGTTAAACTATCGACAAAAATTATAACCCAACTCAATAAAGGCCACATCATAATTCCACCGTTCTGGGTCGGGTACTGGGTTGGGTAAGGAACCCCCTGGCACGCCTCTATTGATGTCATGGCATTGTCGGCACAGATGCCCTACTCCAAGACCTTGCAGCGCATTTAAGCTGCTGAGATGCATGCTTCCCCAGCGGTAATTCGCCACCGTGCCTGCCACATCAAAATGGCTGTAAACGTTTTGAGTTCGCGTGGTTGGCACTTCCGTGTGCCCATTCCATCCTTGCAGCGTGGGTCGCCCTGTCACCAGTCCGTGAGTCTGGGCTGGCCTTGGCCCGGGTCAGGCGCAAGTGGGTAAACTTGAACGTCGGTACGTTCAAGGTAATTCTACAAACGTGATTCACGCTATCCGGTCCGGGATTGGGGGCATCTGCCGCCACCTGGCGTTTTGCGTGTGTGGTCTGGGAAGCCCTTGCAGTGTGGGTCATAGGTCCGCGCTCATCCGTCGGAGCAACCACAAGGCGATGTCGTGAGGA